>NZ_JBHWHH010000022.1:0-56922 GCF_042732555.1 Nocardia sp. NPDC059764 | reverse complement strand
GCACCTTTCCGGGTGGGGCCGCAGTCGTTCATGCGTGGTCGGGCTCCGAGGAAGTTACCCCTTGGCGGCCTTCAGCAGGTCCTCGACGCTGGTGAACTTCACGCGGGGGCGGCCGGCGGCCTTGCCCGCGGCCTTCTCGGCGGCGTCGATGGCCTTCCAGCCCTCGCGGCCGATCTGGTCGGGCTGACGCTCGGCGAGCAGCGCATCGAGGGCAGCGCGGTCGCCCTGCGGGGCGGCCAGCTTGCCGTTGGTGTAGTCCTCGATGATCTGGTCGACGGTCTCGGTCGAGTCGACCCGGTTGGAGCCGATGACGCCGCGCGGGCCGCGCTTGATCCAGCCGGAGACGTACACGCCCTGAACCGGGTTGCCGTCGGCCAGGACTCGGCCCTTGTCGTTCGGGATGACGCCGTTGGACTCGTCGAACGGCACGTCCGCGACCGGCTCGCCCTTGTAGCCGATGGAGCGCAGCACCAGCGACGCCTCCAGGCTGCCGGTGCGGTCGGAGGCGCGGGCCACGGTGCGGCCGTTCTCCTCGACCAGCTCGTTGTGCACGTACTCCACGCCCTCGGCCTTGCCCTCACCGGTGACGGCGGTGGGCGAGACCAGGTAGCGGAACACGATGCGCTTGTTGTCCGGGTTGCGGGTACCGGCGGCGTATTCCTGGGCGAGGGTGTACTTGAGCTGCAGCGACGGCTCGACCTCGGGGCTGTCCAGCTCGGCCTGCGAGGCCGGGTCCAGGACCAGATCCTCGGGGTCGACGATGATGTCGACGCCCTTCAGGTACGCCAGCGCCAGGAACTCCGGCGAGGTGTAGGCGGCCTGCAGCGGGCCACGGCGGCCCAGCACCACGACCTCCTTGATGTTGCTGCGGCGCAGCGCATCCACGGCGTGGTCGGCGATGTCGGTCTTGGCCAGCTCGTCCGGGTTCACGGTGAGCACGCGGGCCACGTCGAGCGCCACATTGCCGTTGCCGACGATGACGGCGCGTTCGCCGGACAGGTCGAACTCGCGGTCGGCGAAGTCCGGGTGGCCGTTGTACCAGGCCACGAACTCGGTGGCGGAGTGGCTGCCGGGCAGGTCCTCACCGGGCACGCCGAGGCGGCGGTCGGTGGCCGCGCCGACGGCGTAGATCACCGCGTGGTGGTGGCCGAGCAGCTCCTCGTGCGAGATGTGCTTGCCGACCTCCACGTTCAGCCGGTACTGCAGCGCCTCGCGCCGGAAGGCCGACTCGAACAGGTTGGCCACCGACTTGGTGCCCGGGTGGTCCGGCGCGACGCCCGCGCGCACCAGGCCGTACGGCGTGGGCAGCCGGTCGAACAGCTCCACCTCGACATCGGCGCGACGCAGTAGCTCCTCGGCGGCGTAGCAGGCCGCGGGGCCGGCGCCCACGATGGCGACGCGCAGCGTGCCCAGCTCCTTGGGCGCGCGGGTCGGGGCGACCAGCGGCTCGAAGTTGGACTCCAGCGGGTGGCGCTGGAAGTAGGCGGCGTTGATATCGCGGAACCGCCCCAGCGAGGCGAGCAGATCGTCCTCGGAGAAGATCGCGTCGACCGGGCAGGCGTCGACGCAGGCGCCGCAGTCGATGCAGGTATCCGGGTCGATGTAGAGCTGCTCCGTCGTCGCGAACTCGCGTTGCTCGGGCGTGGGACGAATGCAATCGACCGGACACTCGGGTACGCAGCTGGCGTCGTTGCAACAACGCTGCGTGATCACATAGGCCATATCTCGCAGATCCTCGAAACTGTCGCGTGGTGCTACTCCGCTCGGGGTTCGAGCAGGGTCGGTAGAACACGTTCTAATATAGGCGGCATTCCAACGGGTGTCGGCACTGCTGTGTGCCGCCAACCACCAGTGTGCCTCGAGTGTGAGCAGTGTCTCGCGGCGGTACCGGCACACACCGCTGTGAGTCCGGTCTCCGGGCTCCGCACGAGGACACCTACCGTAGTGCGTATGGCGCGGACTCTCATCCTGATGCGGCACGGCAAGTCCGGATACCCCGAGGGCGTGGCCGACCACGACCGGCCGCTGGCCCCGCGCGGGCGGCGGGAGGCGGCACTGGCGGGCGAGTGGCTGCGCGCCACCCAGCCGGAGATCGACGCCGTGCTGTGCTCCACCGCGACCCGGACCCGGGAGACGCTGGCGGCCACCGAGGTCACCGCGCCGGTGTCCTACGAGAAGTCGATGTACGAGGCGTCCCCGCACACCCTGATCGAACTGGTGCAGCTCACCGATCCGGCCGTGGAGACCCTGATGCTGGTCGGCCATTCCCCCGGAATGCCCTGGACCGCATGGGAATTGGCAGCCAATCGGAACTCCGGCCCGGCCGGGGAGATGAGCGAGAAGTTCCCCACCTCGGCGCTGGCCGTGCTCGAATTCGACCGGCCGTGGGCAGACGCCGACCCGGGCACGGGTGAGCTGGTGCGCTTCCACGTGCCGCGTTAGCCGCCCGGGCAGGGCGGGCTCGGGCTCAGCCGAACAGCTTGCCCTTCCACACCACGACTCCCGCCATGATCAGCAGGAGCAGCAGCGCCCAGCCGAAACCCGCGAGCGCCCACACGACACCGAGCACCGCCAGCACCGGTAGTACGGCGATGGCCGTGATCACCGGCTGTTCCTTGGCCGTCTCCAGAGCCGATCGCGCTCTGATCCGATCCATGTCTTTTCCAGGCATGCCCCCAGGGTAGGCCTGGAATCGGCCGATTCGCCGACCGTTCGAATCTTCGCGCGCCCCGCCCTTGCTTGGAGTGCACTCCAACCCAGTAGCGTCGATACCGGGGTTCGGCACAGGAGGGCGAGACCGATGAACGCAGCACCGGCGACGAGCGACACCGTGGACTTCGAGCGACCGCGGTATTCGATCGGCGAAGCCTCCGAGCACAGCGGGCTCACCCGCGACACGCTGCGCTGGTATGAGCGCATCGGCCTGATGGACTACGTGGATCGCGACCATTCCGGTCAGCGCCGCTTCAGCGACCGCGACCTGCAGTGGCTCGCGTTCATCGGCAAGCTGCGCAGCACCGGCATGTCGGTGGCCGACATGGTCCGCTACGCCGAGCTGGTGCGCGAGGGCGACCACACCTTCCCGGAGCGCCTCGCCATGTTCCGCCGGACCCGCGAGGAGGTGCTGGCGCAGATCGAGGAACTCCGATCGACGCTGGTGGTCCTCGACCGCAAGATCGCGCTCTATCAGGCCGGCCCGGTCTGCGCACCACCGCCGGCCCGGGCGAAGAGCAGTGCAAACCAAGGGGATTGATTGATGACCAGCACAACGGCGTTGCCCACCACCGCGCTCGGGACCACCCGGGTCGGCGCGCAGGGCTACGGGGCCATGGGGATCAGCGAGTTCTACGGCCCGACCGACGCCGCCGAGGCCCGGGCCACGCTGGAGCGGGCCCTCGAACTGGGCGTGACCCTGTTCGACACCGCCGACATGTACGGCAGCGGCCACAATGAGGAGTTCGTCGGCGAGTTCGTGCGCGCACACCGCGAGAGCGTGGTGCTGGCAACGAAATTCGGCCTGGAGCGCCGCGCGGACGACCCCGGCTTCCGGGGTATCAACAACTCCCCGGAGTACATCCGCGCCGCCGTGGACGCCAGCCTGGGCCGGCTCGGCATCGACGTGATCGACCTGTACTACATGCACCGCAAGCAGGACGGCGTCCCGATCGAGGAGACCGTCGGCGTGATGGCGGAACTCGTGGCGGCGGGCAAGGTTCGGCAGCTGGGATTGTCGGAGGTGACCGGCCCGGAACTGCGCGCCGCGTACGCCGTGCACCCGATCGCGGCCGTCCAGTCGGAGTGGTCGTTGTTCTCGCGGGACGTGGAGCGCGCGGTGGTTCCCGCCGCGGCCGAACTCGGTGTCACCTTCGTGCCCTACTCGCCACTGGGTCGCGGCTTCCTCTCGGGCGCCGTCACGCCGACCGGCGAACTGCCGGAAGGGGATTACCGTCGCCTCCATCCCCGCTTCTCCGGGGACAACGCGGTGCGCAATGCCGAGATCCTGGCCCCGATGCACGTCATCGCGGCGGCGCGGGAGCTGACCCCGGCGCAGGTGGCGCTGGCCTGGGTGCACGCCCGGGCGCGGGTGCACGACCTGCCGGTGGTGCCGATTCCGGGTACCCGCAGCCGCACCCGGGTCGCCGAGAACGTCGCCGCGGCGACGGTGGAACTGACCGCGGCGGAACTGGAGACCCTGGACGCGATCGCGGACCTGGTGGCCGGAGATCGCTACGCGGACATGAAGTTCAGCTCGGCCGGACGCGAATAGTCCCCCTGCCCATACTGTTTCTGGCCCCGCACCGACTCGGCGCGGGGCCCGAAACGCGTCGGGTTCAGCCGACCAGGCGGATGGTGTGCCCGGTGTGCTCGGCTTTTGCCCGGAGGTAGCGCAGGTTGCCGGGATTGGCGTGGACGCCGGTCGGGACGGTGTCGCGCACGGTGACGCCGAGCGCGGTGAGCTGCCGCACCTTGTCCGGGTTGTTGGTGAGCAGATCCAGCTCGCCGACGCCGAGCGCGGTCAGCATCTGGGCGGCCGCGGTGTAGTCGCGAGCGTCCTCGTCGAAGCCGAGGGCGGTGTTGGCCTGGTAGGTGTCGAGGCCGTCGTCCTGCAGGGCGTAGGCGTCGAGCTTGTTGTAGAGGCCGATGTCTCGGCCCTCTTGGCGCAGGTAGAGCAGGACGCCGCCGGTCTCGGTGATGCGTTCCACGGATTCGCGCAGCTGGGGTCCGCAGTCGCAGCGGGCCGAGCCGAAGACGTCGCCGGTGAGGCATTCCGAGTGCAGCCGCACCAGCGGCGTGGCGGCGGCGAGGTCGGGGTCGCCGAGGATGAGGGCGACGTGCTCGCGGCCGTCCTCCAGGCCGTCGAAGGTGACCGCCTGCGCGGTGGTCGAGTAGCCGTCGGCGAAGGCCAGCGGGATCCGCACCCGGGTGCGAACGCCGGCGAGGCTGCTGCTCATTGATTGCTCCAGAGGCCGAGGACCGTGTCGTCGATTGGTGAACCACGGATGTGGGCCGGTTATTTCGCGACGGTCCGGAATGTTCAATTTTCAGACCAGAACGCACGGTTCACCTTCTCGGCTTACGATGCAGCCACTATGCAGTCACCTGTTACTCATGACCGAGTGTGGATCGACAAGCAGTCACCCGAGATCTTCCACGCGCTCAACGGCGTCGCGCTCGCTGTGCGGAACGCCGCCGCGGCAGCCGATCTGGACCGGGCCGTCATGGAATTGGTGAACGTGCGGGTGTCCCAGCTCACCGGTTGCCCGTTCTGCCTCGACCTGCACACCCGCGCGGCCCGCGAGGCCGGCGTCACGCAACAGCAATTGGATGTGCTCTCCGGCTGGCAACGCAGTCCGTATCTGTTCACGGAACTGCAGCAGGCGGCGCTCTCGGTGGCCGAGACCGTCACTTCGTTGCCGGATGAGGAAAGCATGCGGCGTGAGTATGCTGCTGCGCGGCAACATTTGTCGGATGACCAGATGTCCGTTCTCATCTGGGCTGCCACCACTATCGGCGCGTTCAATCGAGCGTCGATTGTGAGCAAACATCCGGTGCGGGTGCGGAAGGAGAACTGAACAATGAGCGAACAGGCCGTGGCGGCTACAGTCGTTCGTAACGACGCGCAACACCGGTACGAGGTGTGGTACGGGAATTCGCTCGCCGGATTCAGCGAGTACCGCGAGCGCGACGACAACGACACCACCTTCATTCACACCGAGGTGGATCAGGAATTCAGCGGCAAGGGCCTGGCGAATCTGCTCGCGCAGGAGGCGATCAAGGATGTGATCGCCCGCGGCCGCACCATCGTGGCGCGCTGCCCGTTCATCAAGGGCTGGCTGGACAAGCATCCGGAGTTCGACGAATACGTGGTCGGCAAGGGCATCAAGCGGGATCGGTGAGCAGGGAGGTGCGGGTGTGAGTGATCTGGAGCCGCGGCCGGAGGAGTCGCTGTGCGAGTCGTCGGGCCGTCCGGGGCCGCGGGCGGAGTTCTTCCCGGCCCGGGAGGTGCCGCTCGGCGGGGTCCGCGGCGTGACCGTGTTCCGGTCGCTGCCGCAGCGGGATCTGCCGACGGTCGGCGCGTGGTGCTTCCTGGACCACTTCGACGGCGCGTCGGAGGCCAACCCCGAGGGCCACGACATCGACCCGCACCCGCACATCGGACTGCAGACCGTCACCTGGCCGCTGGACGGGCGGATCCGGCACCGCGACAGTGTGGGCTCGGATGTGGAGATCGCGCCCGGCCAGCTCAACATCATGACCTCGGGCCACGGCATCGCGCACTCGGAATACCGGGTGCCGGGCCACATCTCGGGGCACGGACTGCAGCTGTGGGTGGCGCTGCCGGGCGAATCCCGGGATATCGCACCGCATTTCGAGCAGCATCGCGAACTGCCCGCCTTCCGGGCGCCGTCGATCGAGGGCACGGTCCTGATCGGCACGCTGGACGGGGTCACCTCCCCGGCCACCGCCTACACCCCGATCGTCGGCGCGGACCTGCGCGTCGCGGCCGGAGCCGACACCGCGCTGCCGCTGAACCCGGCGTTCGAGCACGCGGTGCTGGTGATCGCGGGCGCGCTGAGCCTGGACGGCACCGTGGTCGAGCCGGGCAGCCTGTTCTACCTGGGCAGCGACCGGGACGCGATCCGCGTGCACGACACCGCGGGCGCGCACCTGCTGCTGCTCGGCGGTGAACCGTTCGGCGAGGACCTGGTCATGTGGTGGAACTTCGTGGCCCGCAGTCATGAGGAGATCGAACAGGCCCGCAATGACTGGGAGAAGCACGATGTCGGCCGGTTCGCCGATATCGCGGGCCACACGCCCGAACAGCGGATCCCCGCTCCCCCGCTGCCGGGACTGCATCTCGAGCCGCGCAAGCGGCGCTGCGGCGTCCCGCACGAGTAGGAATCAGCTGCCGGTCATCGACTGGGTTCCGATGACCCGCAACAGATCCAGCTTGTCCTGGGTGTCGGTGCCCGGCGCGGGGTAGTAGATCAGCACGTGCCGGGTGGCGCTGGGGGTGAGCAGCGGCTCGCAGATCAGTTCCAGCACACCGACTTCCGGGTGGATCATGCGTTTGACGTGCCCGGTGCCGGTGCCCACCTCGTGTTCGTGCCACAGCCGCTCGAATTCCGGGCTGGCGGCGCGCAGCCGGGCCACCAGTTCGGTGACGTCGGCGTCGCCCGCGCGGCGGGCGGAGACCGCGCGCAGGTCGGCGACGTGCTTGTGGCTCATGGCTTCCCAGTCCTCCGGCGGGAAGATGGCGCGCGATCCCGGCTCGGTGAACCAGCGCCACGGAATGCAGCGGTCCAGACCGCGCCGCCGCGTGTAGTCCCCGGACAACAGGGTGTGCATGCGGTTCTGCACCAGCACCTCGCCCAGGTCGGAGATGACCACGGCCGGGGTGTCGTCCAGTTTGGACAGCACGTGCAGGATGCCGGGGCCCACGTGGCTGTCGCCGCCGCGGGCCGGGGCCTGATGCCCGGACAGGTGGAAGAGGTGGTCGCGTTCGCTGTCAGTCAGTCGCAGCGCCCGCGCCAGCGCGGCCAGCACCTGCACCGACGGTCGCGGCCCGCGCGCCTGTTCGAGGCGGGTGTAGTAGTCGGTCGACATGCCCGCGAGCAGGGCGACCTCGTCGCGGCGCAGGCCGGGCGTGCGGCGGCGGGCGCCCGGCGGCAGCCCGACGGTCTGCGGTTGCAGCTGCTCACGGCGTCGGCGCAGGAAGTCGGCCAGCTCGGTTCGATCCACCTCACCACTGTCCCCCGACCCCGGTCCGGTAACCAGGTATCGGCAGTCCCAGCCTGGGCGCGGATCCATCCACAACCGTTCACAGCCCGGCCCGGCAAACCAGGGATCGCCGATCCCTGGATCAGCGCTCCTCTCCCGCACTCCCGGGACCGGGCGCAGTGTTGTTCCCATGACCACGAACCTCAGCACCGGCCGGCTCGGCAAGACCGGGCCCGCCGTCTCCCGCATCGCCCTGGGCGCCATGGGGATGTCGGGCATGTACGGGCCGGCCGACGACGCCGTCTCGATCGCCACCGTGCACGCCGCCCTCGATTCCGGCGCGAACCTCATCGACACCGGCGACTTCTACGGCATGGGCCACAATGAACTGCTCATCCGGCAGGCGCTGGCCGACCGCAAGCGGGAGGACGTCCTGCTCAGCGTGAAATACGGGGCGCTGCGCGGCCCGGACAACAGCTTCGGCGGCGTCGACACCCGGCCGGCGGCCACCAAGAACTTCCTGGCCTACTCGCTGCAACGGCTCGGCACCGACTACATCGACATCTACCGGCCCGCGCGGCTGGACCCGAACGTCCCGATCGAGGAGACCATCGGCGGGCTGGCCGAGCTGGTCCAGGCCGGGTACATCCGCCACATCGGCCTGTCCGAGGTGGGCGCGGAGACGCTGCGCCGGGCAGCGGCCGTGCATCCGATCGCGGATCTGCAGATCGAGTACTCGCTGATCTCGCGCGGCATCGAGGCCGAGATCCTGCCCGTCGCACGGGAACTCGGGATCGGCATCACCGCGTACGGGGTGCTCTCGCGCGGCCTGCTCAGCGATTCGGTGCGGGCCGGGCATGCGCGGGGAGGCGGAGCGCAGTTCGCGCCCAGCGACTTCCGCGCCCACAGCCCGCGCTTCCAGGGCGAGAACCTGGACGCCAATCTGCTGTTGGTGGAGGCGCTGGGCAAGATCGCGGCCGAGCGCGAGGTGAGCGTGGCCCAGCTGGCCATCGCCTGGGCGCTGTCGCGCGGCACCGACATCGTGCCGCTGATCGGCGCGCGGAAGCCGGAGCGCTGGGCCGAAGCCGTTGCGGCGGTGGACATCCGGCTGTCCGACGCCGAGCTGGCCACCATCGAGGCCGCCGTGCCCGCCGACCGGGTGGCGGGCGGGCGCTACGCCCCGGCGCAGATGGCCATGCTCGACAGCGAACGCTGAGACTACGTGCGGCGCGGCCGGATGACGGCGGTGAACGCGGCGCGGGCCACGGGCTTGCCGGTGACATCGGCGATGATCACCGGCACCTCCAGCTCGATCTCGGTGCGGGACTCGATGTTCGCGCGGGTCTCGGCGATGGTCTCGGGCGACAGTTCGGCGGTGCCGGTGAACGGGCCCTCCTGGCCCTTGGCGCGGGCCAGGTATTCGATGCGGCCGTCGCGGGCCACGATGAAGGTGTCGCCCATCAGGTCCACGATGCCGGAGATGGACGCGCCCATGGCGGCGGTCTCGGCCAGACCGAACAGCAGGGCGGCGTGGATGTCGCCATTGTGGTTGAAGTGCTCGGGGCGCGCGGCCATGCCGACCACGCTGCGACCCGGGCCGTACTCGACGCTCTCGATGCCCGTGAACTGGATGAAGCCGAGCTTCTTGAAGCCCGCCATCACCATATCGCCCATGGTCGCATTCGCGCTGTCCATCGCGTCTCCCGCCGATAGTGAAATTGAAACGTGTTCCACTCTTTGAGTAGATACAGACATACCGGGCGGGACACTGCTTTGTCCACGGCGGTCCGGGACCGGGGCCTGGCAGTTTCCTGCCGGATCAGCCCACAATGCCCGGAAGAATCAACCCGCCACCCGGCCCGCCAGACCCAGCGCCTCCGCGGTCCGGGCCATGGTCTGCCGGGCCAGCCGCGCGTCGTCGGCCAGACTGTGCCCCAGCGTCGGCATCAACTCCCGCAGCCGCGGCTCCCAGATCCGGGCATAGCGCGGAAAGCAGCGCTGCAGCACCTCGAGCAGCACCACCGGCGCCGTCGACGCGCCCGGGCTCGCCCCCAGTACCGCGGCGATCGACCCGTCCTGCGCGGCCACCACCTCGGTGCCGAACTCGAGCACCCCGCCGCGTTCGGCGTCCGGCTTCACCAGCTGGGCGCGCTGCCCGGCGGTGATCAGCGACCAGTCGTCGGCGCGCGCCTCGGGCACGAACTCGCGCAGCGCGGCCAGCTTCTTCTTCCGGGTCGAGGCCAGCTGCCCGGCCAGCAACCGCAGCAGCTCGGTATTCGCCTTCAACATGGCCGCGATGGACCCGGCATTGCCCGCCCGCAGCGAGGCCGGGGCGTCGAGCAGCGAACCCCGTTTCAGGAAGCGGGGATTCGCGCCCGCGTACGGCCCGAACAGCAGGGCCCGTTCCCCGTTCACGATGCGAGTGTCCAAGTGCGGCATGGCGATCGACGGCGCGCCCGACAGCGCCCGCCCGTACACCTTGGCGTCGTGCCCGGCCGCCACCTCGGGATTGTCGCAGCGCAGGAACCGGCCGCTGACCGGCAGCAGACCGTAGCCGTCGGCCTCGGGAATCCCGGCCTTCTGCAGGATCTTCAGCGCCCAGCCGCCCGCGCCGGCGAAGACGAAACGGGCGTCGGCCTTGCGGGTGAGCCGGTCGTTGTCGGTGCGCCAGTCCACCCGCAGCTGCCAGGTGCCGTCATTGTTGCGGCGCAGTCCGCGCACCTCGCAATTGCGGTGGATCTCCACGTCCTGCCAGCGCAGCCAATGGAACAGCTGCCGGGTCAGTTCACCGAAATCGACATCGCTGCCGGTGATGTCGCGGGTGGCGGCGATCGGCTCGCCGTCGTCGCGGCCCGCGGTGAGCAGCGGCGCCCATTCGCCGATCACCGCCGGATCGTCACTGAACTTCATATTCGCGAAAAGGTGATGCGCGGACATGGCTTCGTGGCGGCGGCGCAGGAAATCCACCTCGGTCTTGCCGCGCGCCAGCGTCATATGCGGGACCGGATTGATGAAGGTCTCCGGATTGCCCAGAATCCCCGAGCCCACCAGCGACGCCCACAATTGCCGGGTCAACTGGAACTGTTCATTCAGCGCGAGCGCCGGCTCGATATCGATGGAGCCGTCGGGATTCTCGCCGGTGTAATCGAGTTCGCACAGTCCCGCGTGCCCGGTGCCCGAATTGTTCCAGGCCGCCGACGCTTCGAGACCGACCTCCGGCAATCGCTCGTAGACCCCGATGGTCCAGCTGGGTTCCAGATGCTTGATCAGCACCGCGAGCGTCGCGCTCATGATGCCGCCGCCGATCAGCACGACGTCGTAGGGACGTAGCGGCAGTTGTGTTCTCATCGTCATTACCTGGAACCCCGATTGAATTCGTACAGCGGGCGTGCTGGCACCAACGACCGGCCCGCCAGGGCGGCCTCGAGAACACTAATGCCGAAGCCCTCTCAGCGCACGCGGAGGGCGGGGAACACTCAATTCGCGGACTTGCGGGCCCGGTACGCGGCGACCGCGTTGCGATTGGTGCAGGCCGTCGAACAGTAGCGACGGGAACGGTTGCGGGACAGGTCCAGCACGATGCCCGCACAGGAGTCGTCGGCACAGATCGACAGGCGGGAGAGCTCGTCGGCGCGGATCAGGTCGATCATCGCCATGGCCGTCTCCACGGCGATCCGGACCTGCAGCGGAGCCTGGGGCGGGACCGCGTGGATGTGGTAGTCGAGGCCGTCGTGGCGGACCAGTTCGGGGACCGCGCGATGCTCGGCGAGGATGGCGTTCACCACAGCGACGGCGATGTCGCGGTCGGCGGTGAGCAGCCGGCGCAGCGGCGCGCGCTGGGCGCGGACCGCCGCGAGTTCGGCGGCGGTCCCGGCATGCGCCCCGGTGTAGCGGTGCTTCTCGAAGAAGGCGTCCAGCTGGGCGATCTCGGTCAGGGTGTCCGGCTCCTCGGCCGAGTTCACCAGCTCGACCGCCGCGGCCAGGGAGGCCACCGTGTCATCAGCGAAAAGCACGTTGACATATTACACACACGGCCTTTAGCGTCATTTGTCATGGCGACTTTGACTCATGACAGGACGGTGGTGTCACACCGGATCCGCTCCGGGCTGATCTGTGCCGCCCTGTCGGCCGCCGCGTTCGGGCTCTCCGGCCCACTGGCCCGCGGACTCATCGACGCGGGCTGGAGCCCCGCCGCCGTCGTCATCGTCCGCGTCCTTCTCGGCGCGGCCGTGCTGCTGCCCGCCGCCGTCGTGCGATTGCGCGGCGACTGGGACATGCTGCGGCGCAATATCTCCCTGCTCGCGGGATACGGGCTGCTGGCCGTCGCCACCGCGCAGTTGTCGTACTTCAATGCCGTCGCCCACATGGATGTCGGCGTCGCGCTGCTCATCGAATACACCGCGCCGATCGCCGTGGTGGTGTGGTTGTGGCTGCGGCACAGCCAGAAGCCCGGTCGCGCAACCGTTCTCGGCGCGATCATCGGGGTGACCGGACTGGTCATGGTGCTCAACCTGCGATCGGGCGCCAGCACCAGCTGGGTCGGCATCGCCTGGGCCCTGGGCGCGATGGTCGGCGCGGCCGCCTATTTCATCCTGAGCGCGCACGCCGGGGACGCGGTGCCCGGCACCGTACTGGCCGCCAGCGGACTACTGGTCGGCGGACTGGGCATCCTGGCCGCGGGCCTGCTCGGTGTCGTCCCGCTGCACGCCACCACCACTCCCGTTGCCTTCCAGGGGTTCACCGTGGACTGGTGGGTGCCGCTGCTCGCGCTCGGCGTGATCACGGCCGCCGTCTCCTATGTCACCGGTATCGCCGCCACCCGGCTGCTCGGGTCACGCCTGGCATCCTTCGCGGCGCTCGCCGAGGTGCTGGCCGCCATCCTGTTCTCGTGGGCGCTGCTGGGCCAGACCCCTGCGCCGATCCAATTGTTCGGTGGCGCTTTGATTCTCATCGGCGTCGTGGTCGTGCGACTCGGGGAACCCGCCGACGACACGAATGCGCCATAATGCTTCACATCTCGAGTTGATAACGGTAGTTTGTCGCAAAGGTCGGGAAACCTATCGCAAACTCGAGGAACAGCCACCATGGGTATCACCAAATACGTTGCGCCCGCCTTGCTTTGCTTGACCGCGACCACCGTCGCCGGCACGGCCACCGCCGCGCCCGAGCAGGCCCCCGCGCAGCCCGCCCTGCAGATCAAGGGCACCGATCACAGCATCGGCTACGACGTGGCGCTCTCCTCGGACCACCGCTCCGCGGTCAGCACCCTGCGGGCCGGGCAGTTCCTCGCCACCTGGGACGGCGAGGCCGTCATCGTCACCGACGACAAGGGCGCCCTGGTCTCCACCGTGCCCCTGAAATACGACATCGACGGCAAGACAGCGGAATTCACCCCGGTCATCGACCAGAGCAACCGCCGCCTCACCCTCACCCCGGTCGCCGCGTCCGACACCGAACTGCGGGATGTCGACGCCCAGCAGCACTTCTTCGACGTAGTCCAGGCCAATATGCCCGCGGTCGCCACCGGCGCGGCCATCGGCGCCACCATCGGCTTCATCGCGGGCTTCCCGCTCGGCCTGTTCGTCCTGGACTTCATCACCGCCCCGCTGCTCGCGGTGATCGGCGGCGTGGTCGGCGGGGCCATCGGCCTGCAGATGTCCGGCGGCCACGAGGCCTCGGAGGCCGCGCTCGCCTACGTCGACACCCTGGCCCCCGGCGCGTCGAACATCTTCCGGCCCGCCTTCGCCGCCATCCCGACTCCCCCGCCCGCCAACTGACGCCTCCCCCACCGGGATTCACGCCAGGAAGCTGACCGACTCCACCGGCATGCTGTTGTTCCAGTGGTACCACCACACGTTCATCTCCTGCGCGAGATCGAAACGGAAGGTGTGGCCATTGCCGGGGCCGTCCACAATCGTCCACAGGCCGTTCGGCTGGCCGATCACCTGACTGACACTGCCGTCGGTCCAGTCGAATCTGCCCAGCGACGGCGAATCGAGGGCGTTGAACGGCAATTCGGCGGTGAAATGGCCGGATTCGATGCCGGGCAGCAGCGGGCTCGAGCAGGCCCAGACGTCCGCCTCGCGGTGGACGCTCTGGCCCACGCTGCCGGTCCCCGGAATCAGCGCGCCGGTCAGGACGCCGCCGTGGCGGCAGCCTCCCAGTGCGCCACCGGGATCGGCGGCGGCGAACGGCAGCGACAACGCGAGCGGCAGGGACAGGGCCGCTCCGCAGCAGACGGCCGAAACGAGAGCACTTCGAGCGAACACGTCAGCTCCTCCCCTGAAACGGGGGCCGGTTACTTCGTCGCAAACAGCATAGACCCGCGCACCACGCTCGAGCGGGAAAAGAGTTCGGCCCCCGCTCCATTTCGGAGCGGGGGCGGAATTCTATTGCCTGGCTACACGCTTAGCGGTAATCGCTGAAGCCGTAGTCGTCCAGCGGAACCGCGGCACCGGTGGAGGTGCCGAAGCCGTCCGGGCTGTAGTAGCTGTCGTCGTAGGACGGGACAGCGTACGCCGCCTGGCGGGCCTCTTCGGTCGGCTGCACCTGGATGTTGCGGTAGCGGTTGATACCGGTACCGGCCGGGATCAGCTTACCGATGATCACGTTCTCCTTCAGGCCGATCAGCTTGTCGGAGCGGCAGTTGATCGCGGCGTCCGTGAGCACGCGGGTGGTCTCCTGGAAGGAGGCCGCCGACAGCCACGAATCGGTCGCGAGCGACGCCTTGGTGATACCCATGAGCACCGGACGACCCGAGGCGGGCTCGCCACCCTCCGCGACCACGCGGCGGTTGGCGGACTCGAACTCGGCGCGCTCCACCAGCGAACCCGGGAGGAACTCGGTCGCACCCGAATCGATGATGGTGACGCGGCGCAGCATCTGGCGAACGATCACCTCGATGTGCTTGTCGTGGATGGACACACCCTGCGAGCGGTACACCTCCTGGACCTCGTGGACCAGGTGGACCTGCACCTGACGCGGACCCATCACGCGCAGCACCTCGTGCGGATCGGCCGAGCCCTCGAGCAGCTGCTGACCGACCTCGACGTGGTCACCGTCGGCCAGGAGACGCTCGGAGCCGTCCTCATGCTTGAACACCCGCAGACGCTGACGCTTCGACAGCTTGTCGTACAGGACCTCGTCCGACCCGTCGTCCGGGATGATCGTGATCTTGTAGAAGCGGTCGTCGTCCTCGAGCCGCACGCGACCCGACACCTCGGCGATGGGGGCCTTGCCCTTGGGCACACGAGCCTCGAAGAGCTCCTGCACGCGGGGCAGACCACCCGTGATGTCGTCACCCGCGACACCACCCTGGTGGAAGGTACGCATGGTCAGCTGGGTACCGGGCTCACCGATGGACTGCGCGGCGACGATACCGACGGCCTCACCGATGTCCACCAGCTTGCCGGTCGCCATCGAGCGGCCGTAGCAGGTGGCGCAGACGCCGGTGCCGGTGGTGCAGGTCAGCACGGAGCGGACCTTCACCTCGGTGATGCCGGCCTCGAGCAGCGCCTCCAGGGCGGGGTCGCCCAGGTCGTGGCCCTTCTCGACGACGACATTGCCGTTGGCGTCGATCGCGTCGGTCGCCAGGGTGCGAGCGTAGGTGCTGGTCTCGACGTGCGCGTCACGGATGACGGAGCCGTCGGCCTGCTTCTCCGCGATCGGCACCACGATGCCGCGCTCGGTGCCACAGTCGGTCTCGCGCACGATGACGTCCTGCGACACGTCCACCAGACGACGGGTCAGGTAACCCGAGTCGGCGGTACGAAGCGCGGTGTCGGCCAGACCCTTTCGCGCACCGTGGGTGTTGATGAAGTACTCCAGAACCGTCAGGCCCTCGCGGAAGGAGGACTTGATCGGCTGCGGGATGAACTCACCCTTCGGGTTCGTCACCAGACCCTTCATACCGGCGAGGGTACGAGTCTGGGTGAAGTTACCCGTGGCGCCCGAGTCGACGATCGTGATGATCGGGTTGTCGGCCGGGTAGTGCGCACGCAGCGCCTTACCGACCTCTTCGGTCGCTTCCTGCCAGATCTTGACCAGGGCGTTGTTGCGCTCCTGGTGGTCGAGAGCACCACGCTGGTACTTCTTCTCGATCTGGTCGGCCTGCGCGTCGTAGCGCGCCATGATCTCCGCCTTCTCCGGCGGAACGAGCACGTCCGACATGGAGACGGTGACACCCGAACGCGTGGCCCAGTAGAAGCCGGCGTCCTTGAGCTTGTCGACGGTCTGCGCGACCACGATCATCGGGTAGCGCTCGGCGAGATCGTTGATGATCGCCGCCTGACGCTTCTTCGGCATCGGCTCGTCGATGAACGCGTAGTCCGCCGGGAGCAGATCGTTGAAGAGCACGCGACCCAGGGTGGTCTTGCAGGTCCACGCGTCGCCACGCTGCCAGCCGTCCGGGAACAGCTCGGCCTCGACGTCCTTCGGCGGACGCTGATCGGTCAGGCGGACCTTGATCAGCGAACGCACGGTCAGGTCGCCGCGGTCCACGGCCATCTGCGCCTCGGCGGGCGAGGAGTAGACGCCGAACTCGGCCTCGTCCTTGGTGGCGGCCTTGTACTCGCCGACCGCGCCCTCTTCCAGACGGGTCAGGTAGTACAGGCCGGTCACCATGTCCAGACGCGGCATGGCGAGCGGACGACCCGAGGCCGGCGACAGGATGTTGTTCGAGGACAGCATCAGGATGCGGGCCTCGGCCTGCGCCTCCGCGGACAGCGGGAGGTGCACGGCCATCTGGTCACCGTCGAAGTCGGCGTTGAACGCCTCACACACGAGCGGGTGCAGCTGGATGGCCTTACCTTCGACCAGCAGCGGCTCGAAGGCCTGGATACCCAGGCGGTGCAGAGTGGGCGCACGGTTCAGCAGCACCGGGTGCTCGGAGATGACCTCTTCGAGGACATCCCACACCTGGGGACGCTGACGCTCGACCATCCGCTTGGCGGACTTGATGTTCTGCGCGTGGTTCAGGTCGACCAGACGCTTCATGACGAACGGCTTGAACAGCTCGAGCGCCATCAGCTTGGGCAGACCACACTGGTGCAGCTTCAGCTGCGGACCGACCACGATGACCGAACGGCCGGAGTAGTCGACACGCTTACCGAGCAGGTTCTGACGGAAACGACCCTGCTTGCCCTTGAGCAGATCGCTCAGGGACTTCAGCGGGCGGTTACCCGGACCGGTGACCGGACGGCCGCGACGGCCGTTGTCGAACAGCGCGTCCACCGACTCCTGAAGCATGCGCTTCTCGTTGTTCACGATGATCTCGGGCGCGCCCAGATCGATCAGTCGCTTCAAACGGTTGTTGCGGTTGATGACGCGGCGGTACAGGTCGTTCAGGTCGGAGGTCGCGAAGCGGCCACCGTCGAGCTGCACCATCGGGCGCAGCTCCGGCGGGATCACCGGAACGGCGTCGAGGACCATGCCCATCGGCGAGTTGCCGTTGGTCTGGAACGCGGCCACGACCTTCAGACGCTTCAGGGCGCGAAGCTTCTTCTGGCCCTTGCCCGTCCGGATGGTCTCGCGCAGGTTCTCGGCCTCCGCGGCGATGTCGAAGGTCTCCATGAGCTTCTGGATCGCCTCGGCGCCCATGGCGCCGGTGAAGTACTCGCCGTAGCGGTCCTGCAGCTCGCGGTAGATCACCTCGTCGATGATCAGCTGCTTCTTGGCCAGCTTGGTGAAGGTGGTCCAGATCTCGTCGAGCCGGTCCAGCTCACGCTGGGCGCGGTCGCGCAGCTGACGCATCTCGCGCTCGCCGCCGTCCTTGACCTTGCGGCGGACGTCGGACTTGGCGCCCTCGGCCTCCAGCTCGGCCAGGTCGGCTTCCAGCTTCTGGGCGCGGGCCTCGAGGTCGGCGTCACGCTGGTCGGCGACGGTCTTCTTCTCGACCTCCATCTCCGCCTCGAGCGTGGAGAGCTCGTTGTGACGCAGCTCGTCGTCCACCGAGGTGATGACGTACGCGGCGAAGTAGATGATCTTTTCCAGATCCTTCGGCGCGAGGTCGAGCAGGTAGCCCAGACGCGACGGGACACCCTTGAAGTACCAGATGTGGGTGACCGGAGCGGCCAGCTCGATGTGGCCCATGCGCTCACGACGCACCTTGGCGCGAGTCACCTCGACACCACAGCGCTCGCAGATGATGCCCTTGAAGCGGACGCGCTTGTACTTACCGCAGTAGCACTCCCAGTCCCGGGTGGGACCGAAGATCTTCTCGCAGAAGAGGCCGTCCTTCTCCGGCTTCAGCGTGCGGTAGTTGATGGTCTCCGGCTTCTTGACCTCGCCGAAAGACCAGTTACGAATGTCTTCGGCGGTCGCCAGGCCGATCCGGAGTTCATCGAAGAAGTTGACGTCTAGCACGTAACTTCCTTTCCCCTGTTCGGGTTGAGTATGAGCAAAAGTTCGCTAAATCCGTTGCCCGGGAAGGCTTCTCGAATCCGATCGGCCTTCCCGGACCGATCGCTCACTGCGCCAGGTCGTCGACCGTCGCAGCCTCGTTGCGGGACAGGTTGATACCCAGGTTCGCCGCGGCGCGCTCCAGGTCCTCGTCGTCACCGTCACGCATCTCGATGGCGGCGCCGTCCGAGGACAGCACCTCCACGTTGAGGCACAGCGACTGGAGTTCCTTGAGCAGAACCTTGAACGACTCCGGGATACCCGGCTCCGGAATGTTCTCGCCCTTGACGATGGCCTCGTACACCTTCACGCGGCCGACCACGTCGTCCGACTTGATGGTGAGGAGTTCCTGCAGGGTGTAGGCCGCGCCGTACGCCTGCATGGCCCAACATTCCATTTCACCGAAGCGCTGACCACCGAACTGCGCCTTACCACCCAGCGGCTGCTGCGTGATCATCGAGTACGGACCGGTCGAACGCGCGTGGATCTTGTCGTCGACCAGGTGGTGCAGCTTCAGGATGTACATGTAGCCGACGGACACCGGGTACGGGAACGGCTCACCGGAGCGACCGTCCAGCAGGATCGCCTTGCCGTCGTCGTTGATCATCTTCTCGCCGTCGCGGTTCGGCAGAGTCGAACCGAGCAGGCCGGTCAGCTCCTCCTCGCGCGCACCGTCGAACACCGGGGTGGCGATGTTCGTGTCGGCGGGCTGACCGATCATCTCGGCCGGCAGGTTCTTCGCCCAATCGGGAGAACCCTCGACCTGCCAACCGGTCTTGGCGATGTAACCCAGGTGGGTTTCCAGCACCTGACCGATGTTCATACGACGCGGCACACCGTGGGTGTTCAGGATGATGTCGACCGGGGTGCCGTCGGGCAGGAACGGCATGTCCTCCTGCGGGAGGATCTTGCCGATGACGCCCTTGTTGCCGTGGCGACCGGCGAGCTTGTCGCCGTCCTGGATCTTGCGCTTCTGCGCGACGTAGACGCGGACCAGCTCGTTGACGCCCGGGGGCAGATCGTCGTCGTCGTCACGCGAGAACACGCGCACGCCGATGACCTTGCCGGACTCACCGTGGGGCACCTTCAGGGAGGTGTCGCGGACCTCGCGGGCCTTCTCACCGAAGATGGCGCGCAGCAGGCGCTCCTCGGGGGTCAGCTCGGTCTCACCCTTCGGGGTGACCTTGCCGACCAGGATGTCGCCGTCACGGACCTCCGCGCCGATGCGCACGATGCCACGCTCGTCCAGGTCCGCCAGGACCTCGTCGGAGACGTTCGGGATGTCCCGGGTGATCTCCTCGGCGCCGAGCTTGGTGTCGCGAGCGTCGATCTCGTGCTCCTCGATGTGGATCGAGGTGAGCACGTCGTCCTCCACGAGGCGCTGCGACAGGATGATCGCGTCCTCGTAGTTGTGGCCTTCCCACGGCATGATCGCCACGAGCAGGTTCTTGCCCAGGGCCATCTCACCGTTCTCGGTGCACGGACCGTCGGCGAGCACGTGCCCGGCCTCCACGCGGGTGCCCTCGTCCACGATCGGACGCTGGTTGGCGCAGGTGCCCTGGTTGGAGCGCTCGAACTTGCGCAGGCGGTACGAACGACGGGTGCCGTCGTCGTGCATGACGGTGATGAAGTCGGCCGAGACCTCTTCCACCACGCCGGCCTTCTGGTTCACGACCACGTCACCGGCGTCGACCGCGGCGCGCAGCTCCATACCGGTGCCGACCAGCGGCGACTCGGAACGGATCAGCGGCACGGCCTGACGCTGCATGTTCGCGCCCATGAGGGCACGGTTGGCGTCGTCGTGCTCGAGGAACGGGATCATGGCGGTCGCGACCGACACCATCTGGCGCGGCGAGACGTCCATGTAGTCGACCGCGCTGGCGTCGACGTATTCCATTTCCTCGTTGCCGTGGCGGGCGAGCACGCGGTCCTCGAGGAAGCGGCCGTCCGCGTCGACCGGCGAGTTCGCCTGGGCGCGGATGTGGCGGTCCTCTTCGTCGGCGGTGAGGTACTTGACCTCATCGGTGACGCGGCCGTCGACGACCTTGCGGTACGGGGTCTCGATGAAACCGAACGGGTTGACCCGCGCGTAGACCGAGAGCGAACCGATCAGGCCGATGTTCGGGCCTTCCGGGGTCTCGATCGGGCACATGCGGCCGTAGTGCGACGGGTGGACGTCACGGACTTCCAGGCCGGCGCGCTCACGGGACAGACCACCCGGGCCCAGCGCCGACAGACGACGCTTGTGGGTCAGACCCGACAGCGGGTTGTTCTGGTCCATGAACTGCGACAGCTGCGAGGTGCCGAAGAACTCCTTGATCGCCGCCACGACGGGACGGATGTTGATCAGGGTCTGCGGGGTGATGGCCTCGACGTCCTGGGTGGTCATGCGCTCACGCACGACCCGCTCCATACGCGAGAGACCCACGCGGATCTGGTTCTGGATCAGCTCGCCAACCGTCCGCAGACGACGGTTGCCGAAGTGGTCGATGTCGTCGACGTCGACCGGGACCTCGGAGCCGCCGGGGGCGGTCATGAGGCGATCGCCCTGGTGCAGGCGGACCAGGTACTCGATCGTCGCGACGATGTCTTCCTTGGTCAGCGTCGAGCCGGTGACCGGCTGGTCCAGGTTCAGGCCCAGCTTCTTGTTGATCTTGTAGCGACCGACGCGCGCCAGGTCGTAGCGCTTCTCCTTGAAGAACAGGTTCTCCAGCAGGGTCTGCGCGGACTCCTTGGTCGGCGGCTCGCCCGGACGCAGCTTGCGGTAGATGTCGAGCAGCGCCTCGTCCTGACCCGGGGTGGAGTCCTTCTCGAGGGTGGACATCATGATCTCGGAGAAACCGAAGCGCTCGGTGATCTCCTCGGTGGTCAGACCCAGCGCCTTGAGCAGCACGGTGACCGGCTGACGACGCTTGCGGTCGATGCGGACACCGACGGTGTCGCGCTTGTCGACGTCGAACTCCAGCCACGCGCCACGCGACGGGATGACGCGCACGGAGTGCAGCGTCTTCTCGGTGGACTTGTCGATGGACGAGTCGAAGTACACACCCGGCGAACGGACGAGCTGCGACACGACGACGCGCTCGGTGCCGTTGATGATGAACGTGCCCTTGTCGGTCATCATCGGGAAGTCACCCATGAAGACCGTCTGAGACTTGATCTCACCGGTGTTGTTGTTGATGAACTCCGCGGTCACGAACAGCGGAGCCGCATAGGTCATGTCCTTGTCCTTGCACTCCTCGATGGAGGCCTTGACCTCTTCGAAGCGCGGGTCGGAGAAGGACAGCGACATGGAGCCGGAGAAGTCCTCGATCGGAGACAGCTCCTCGAGCACCTCCTCGAGGCCCCCGGTGGGGTTGGTGACGTCGCCGCGCGCGGTGGCACGCTCACGCCAGTCTGCTGAACCGACCAGCCAGGCGAACGATTCGGTTTGTAGATCGAGAAGTCCGGGAACCTCCAGGGGTTCACGAATCTTCGCGAAAGACACCCGCTTCGGGGCTCCGGGGATACCGGCCTTGGTCTGGGTGGAGACTGCCAAGATGCGTCCTTCCAGCACCTAACGCGCGTCGCGTGGTGGTCCGCGACCGTCGCTTGTCTGCTACGAATTCCGCTGGTTACGACCCGAACGAAACCCGAACAGCAGACAGCGGAAGTAACACCGGAAGGCGAAACTTTCGTGATGCGATCGAGGTATGGACAGGAGGCAGCCAGCGCAACGTCCAAAACTACACCCAAACCTACGGGGGTGTCAAAGTACCACCCGTGGCGATCCCCGGGCGTCAACTTCGCCCCGGTGTGTCTGTGTCGATATTCCCGGCGTTCAGATCGCCGATACCGCCACAGCCGAGTGGCGGTCTTCACAAGGTGTCCGGCCGGGCCTCAGAGTCCGCTGGCTGCGTTCACAGTGCCCACGCCGGCGAGTTGTCTCCTGTGACAGCCGCCGCTGTTGTGAATAGCGTGACGGCTAGGACGAAAGTCGTCAAGTGGCGGGCCGAGTTGACAAAACGCGAGATCGCCTGTCGCAGAGCAAGATCACCCTCCGACGTCGCGCAATGCCGGAAAGACGGCGGCGAGCAGGCGATGTGACGACCGACTTGGCGGTGATCCCCGACTCCCGCCGGGGATCTCCACGGCCTACTTGTCGGTGATCTCCGAGGCCAGCCAGTGGCCGTCGGTCTTCTGCATGCGCAGCACGATCGGGCCCGACGCGAGCGGTTCGGGCTTGCCGTCCTTGACGGCGGAGATGTTCAGATTCACCAGCAGCTCGGCCCGGTCGCCGGTGAGCAGCGTCACGCCGATCGGGTCGGTCTTGACCGTGGTGTCGGTCTGGGTCTGCTTGATGGTGTCGACCGTGGTGTCGACGAACTTGGCGAAGTCCTTCTGCATCTTCTCGGTGAGGACCGAGTTGACCGAACCCTTCCACTTGTCGATCTCGGCGGCCTTGTAGCCGTAGAGCGTGGTCAGGGCGTGGTCGGCGGCGGCCTTGACCTCGTCGGTGGCCGCGTTGTCGACGTAGGCGAGATTGCCGGAGCCGGAGTTGGGCTTGCTCACCCAGTGATTCACCGCGCCGACGATCGCGAAGGCCAGCAGCAGGGCCGACAGCCCAGCGCAGACCGTCGCGATGCCCCAGTCGGGCCAAAACCCGCCCTGCCCGGTCCGCTTGGAATACTGTTGCGAGGCACGGTCTTTGGCCGGGCCCCGGCCGCGGATACCGGCCCGGACCCGACCGCGCGGGGTGGCGCGCGAGGCAGTGCTGTCGGAACGCTCGGTGGTGGACCGGGCGCTCACGTCCGCGGCGGTGGTCCGCGACGCGGTGCCGCGCTGGGCGGCCGGTCGGCGCGGGGTGACGCGATTGACGGGTCGTTTCCGGTTGGCCATGGTCACTCCCTCCTAGTTGCCCGGCTTGGGCGCCGTGGTCGGCTGCTGGACGGGCTGTCCGGAGCCCAGCGGCACCGGTTCGCCCAGGTTCTGCGCCTTCTCGGCCTTCCAGGTGCTGCCCTGCTTGACCAGATCGAGGGTCCACAGCTGGCGGAACGAGGCGGGCTGGCCGCCGGGCCAGCTGCGGGTGATCTTCAGGACCGCGAAGGCCGAGGCGTGGTCGCGTTCACTGTTGAGCGAGGTCAGCGTGATGCCCTCGACCGAGGACTCGATGCGGGTCTTGGACTCCTGGGCGGTCTGCTTGAGCTGTTCCTGCCCGTCCTCCTGCTGCTTCAGCAGGTCCCCGGTCATCGATGACCGGATGTTCGCCAGCGACCCGTCGATATCGTCGGGATTGATCGACATGAGGTTGACCGCGGCCTGGCGGGCATCGGTGAGGGCGGCGTCGCGGGCTTCGGCCCGGGACTCGTCCTTGCTGTCCCCGATCCACAGGAACCCGATCACACCGGCGGCGACGACCGAGACGGCCAGTAGACCGGCGGCGCCGATCCGAGCAAGTTTCCGCGGATCGCGAGGTTCGGTGGTGACGGCGTCGGCCTGGGACGCGTCCGGGGTCGTGTCGGGAACCGGCTCGACCGCCGGCTTCTCGAGGTTCGCCCCCGATTCGCTGTCCTTGTCCTGGCTCACGCCGCCACCATACTTTCCTCTCTTGCCGGTCAGTGCTTGGGAGTGATGCCCATGAGGGTGGACAGCTGGGTGGCCACCGGGTTCAGGTTGAGCTTCTCCGGGTCGTACTTGGGCTTGTCGTCCCACGGCTGCGCGACATTGGGGTCGGCCAGTTCGGCGCGGGCCCCGCCGCGCACGGCGGTCTCGCTGCCCTGCGGCACCGCGCAGGTGGCCGCGGTATTGAGCGGGAAGTCGTCGCGGGTGTCGTCGAAGTTGGGGTTCTGGGCCTTCATCTGGTCCAGGATCCGTTGCGTGCCTTCGTATCCCAGCGTGCAGGCGGGCGGGTTGTTGGTCTCGAGCACCAGGCCGAAGTGGGTGGTGCCGTCACCGGGCGCGGTGGAGGAACCGCCGAGCGGCAGCAGCGGCAGCATGGCCAGCACCGGGCCGAGGGCGTAGAACTTCGGCGAGATGGCGTGCAACAGGACCCGCAGGTTGGTGAGGTCCTTGGTGAGGGCCGGGCCGCTCTCCTGCAACAGGCGGTTGATCGAGGAGCCCGCGTCGGTGCCGGTGCCGATGAGGCGGCGGATGTCCGGGTCGCTGGACTTCAGTTGCGCGGTGAGCTTGTCGAGACCGTCGCTGAACTGCAGGATCGCCGGGGACTGTTCGGCCTGGGTGCCCAGCACGGTGTGGGCGGACCGGATCAGGGCCAGGGTCTGCTGCAGGTTGTCGCCGCTCGCGGTGGCGGTGAACTTGTTGAGCGAGTCGATCAGGATCTCGAGGTCGTCGCCCTTGCCGTCGAAGGCCTTGCCGAGCTCGGTGATGGTGGTGGACAACGCCTTCAGGTCGGTGGTGCCGGCGAAGGTGTCGACGCTGGTGAGCAGGTCCTCCACGTGGATGGGCAGCTGCGCGCCGGTGATGACCGAGCCGTCCTTCAGGTACGGCCCGCCGTCGCTGGAGGGCAGCAGGTCCACGAACTGCTCGCCGATGGCGGAGCGGTCGGCGACCACGGCCTTGGCGTTGGCGGGGACCTTGGGCTTGGAGGAGTTCATCTCCAGGGTGATGAGCACGCCGTCCGGGGTGATGTCCAGGTCGCCGACCCGGCCGACCGGGACGCCGCGGTAGGTGACCTCGGCGCCCTTGGACAGGTTGCCGGTCTCGGTGGCCTGCACCTTCACCTTGTACAGCCCGAAGCCGAGCATATTGTCCAGCCGCACGTACTTGGCGCCGACGAAGACGACGCCGAGCACGGCGATGATCGCGAAGGCGATCAGCTGATTACGCACCAGACGAGTCATCGCGGACCACCCACTCCCAGCTGCTCGAGGATCGATCCGAGCGGATCGGTCGGTCCCGGCTGCCCGGTGGGCCGCGCCACGGTGGGCGGCAGGGGCAGCAGCGAGACGGTCGGCCAGCCGCCGCGCGGCCCGTTGCCGTTGTAGTACGGGTTGGTCGGATCCACGTTGACCTGGCGGCCCGCGGGCGGCAGGTACTGCGGATCCGGCTTGCCCACACCGAGATTCGACAGCAGGCCGCCGATCTGCAGGTCCACCGAGAGCCAGGTGTTGACCTGGCCGCCGAACGCCGACTTGATGGCCTCGTCCGGGAACGGATACGTGGGGATGAGCGGGAACGCCGTCACCAGGTCACCGGCCGACGCGCCCAGCGCCTGCAGCGTGGGCCGCAGCGAGGACAGGTCGGTGATCAGGTTCTCCTTGGACTTGTCCAGCACGTCGATCCCGGCCTGGCCGACCCGGTCCAGCTGGGTCAGCAGCTGGATCAGTTGCGGCCGTTGCTCGTTGAGGATCTTGATACCGGCGGGCAGCTCGTCGAGGATCTTGGTGATCTGGGTGGTCTGGGTGCTCACCCGGCTGCTCAGCGTGTTCAGGCTGTCCAGCGCGCGGGTGATATTGCCGACCTGGTCGTCGAGGCCCTTGATCAGGGTGTTGGCCTGGCTCAACAGGTCTCGGACCTTGCCCTCGCGGCCGTCCAGAGTCTTGTTGAGCTCCACGATGATCGGCTGCAGCTGCGCCACGCCGCCGCCGTTGAGCAGCAGCGACAGCGCGCCGAGCACCTGCTCCACCTCGGTGGCGGTGCGGGTGTTCTCGACGGGGATGCGGGCCCCGTCCTTCAGGCGCGCGGAGTCGGCGTCCTTGGCGGGCGCGGACAGCTCGATGTACTTCTCGCCCAGCAGGTTGGTCTGCTTGACCTCGGCACGGGCATTGGCGGGCAGGTTCACATCATCGTTGACCAGCACCTGCACGCTGGCTTCCCAAGCGTTGTCAGGGGCGATGCGGATCTTGTCGACCCGGCCCACGGCCACGCCGTCCACCTTCACCGTGGACTGCGGGACCAGGTCCAGCACGTCGGCGAAGCGGATGTCGAGGTGCAGCGGATGCTTGCCGATGTCCGGGCCGCCGGGCAGCGGAATGCTGTCCGCGCTACAGCCCGCCGCCACCAGCGTCACCGCGCCGAGCGAGGTAGCGACCAGCGCCGCGCGCCGGATCCGGTTGGCGCTCATCGCTGTCCACCTTCCTGCTGCGACGGCGGCAGCTGGTCGGACGGATTGCCGGGCACCGAGCCGGGCACCGCGTTGCGCTGTTCGTTCTCGCCGCTGAGGATGCCGAAGGGCAGCACCAGCGACGGCGTCTTCACACCCGCGGTGAGCTGGTCGGTGATCAGCTTGCAGTTGTTCAGGATCGGGCCGAGCTGCCGCGAGATGGCCTCGAACTTGGGGTCGCCGGGACGCAGCTTGCCCAGGTCCAGCATCTTGCAGATGACGCCGAACGGGTCCTGCAGATCGGTGAAGTTGGGGCGCATGTCGAGCGTGCCGGACTCACCGTTGTGCACGTTGATCAGGTTGCTCAGCGCGGTCGGGATGAGCGGCAGCGCCTTGGCCAGATCGTCGCGCTGATCGGCGAGGGTCTGGGTGAGCTTGGTCAGCGCGTCCGCGTTGGACTGCACCAGTTCCCGGTTGTTGTCGATGAACCGGGCCACGTCGCCGAGCGCGACCGAGAGCAGGCTCAGCGCGTCGCCGAGGGTCTGGCGCTCGTCGGACAGGAACCCGGCCAGTGAGGCCAGCTGGGTGTTGAAGGTCCGGACCTGCGCGTCGTTGTCGGCCAGGGTCTGCACGAAGGTCTGCAGGTTCTTGACCGTGTCGAAGATGTCGGTGCGCGAATCGGAGAGCGCATGCGCGGCCTTGGACAGCTGGGTGAAGCTGTTGCCCAGCGCGTCGCCGTTGCCGGCCAAGTTCTCGGCGCCGGTGCGGGCCAGCTGGTTCAGCGCGCCGTCCTTGTTGGCGCCGTTGGGGCCGAGCGCCTCGGACAGTTCGGTGATGCTCTTGTAGAGGCGGTCCACCTCGACCGGGGTCGCGGTGCGCTCCTTCGGGATGGTGGCGTTGCGCCCCATCTTGGGTCCGCCCTTGTAGGCGGGCGCGAGCTGGATGTACCGGTCCGACACCACCGACGGGGTGATCTGGGCGGCCTTGGCGTCGGCGGGGATGTCGTACTTGCGGTCGACCTTCATGACGACCTCGACCACGTCACCCTTGGGGGTCACCGAGTCCACGCGGCCCACCGGCACGCCCAGGACCCGGACGTCCGAGCCCTTGTAGATGCCGATCGACTTGTCGAAATACGCGGTGATCTTGGTGGTTTCGAGCCGGTCGTAGCTCCACCACGCGACACCCGCGAGCACGACCGCCAGGGCGGCCACCACGGCGATGATCTTGCTCTTACGGCCGGTGCCGCTCAACGCGAAGCGCGGGGTGACGGAGCGCAGCGGATTCTTCGCCACGGGTTACCCTCCCAACTTGCGAATCGGATCGCGGTTGCCCGGAATATCGGGCAGCGCGGGCGGAATCAGGTTCGTGATGACCGCGTCGAACCAGCGGCCGGTGCCCAGCACGTTGGAGTACAGCCCGTAGAAGGGCGCCGCCAGCGTGAGGGTCTTGGACAGGTCGGCCTGGTGGTCGTTGAGCAGGTCGATCGTCTTCTCGAGGTTGGTCAGCGCCGGGCCGATCTGCTCCTCGTTGTCCTTGACCAGCGCGGTCAGTTCCGCCGCAACGGTTTTCGCGCCGATCAGCAACTGGCGGATGGCCTGCTGGCGGACATTGAGCTCCGCGATCAGCTGGCCGCCGTTGGCGAGCAGCCGCTCGAACTCCTGATTGCGGTCGGCCAGCACCTTGGAGGTGGTCCGGGTGGCGGCGAACAGCTTCTTGAGCTGGTCGTCACGCTTGGCCAGCGACTCCGAGAGCCGGGCCACGCCGTCGATGGACCCGCGCAGCTGCGGCGGGGTCGCGGAGAAGGCATCCGAGAGCACCTGGAAGCTCTGCGCGAGCTGCCCGGTGTTGGTCTCCTCGATGTTCTTGGCGGCATCACTGAAGGCGTCCACCACGTCGTAGGGAGACACGGTGCGCGACAACGGAATCCGGTCGCGCGGATTCGCGGTGCGGTCGCCCTTGGGGTCGAGCGCCAGGTACTTCTGGCCCAGCAGCGTCTTGATCTGGATGGACGCGGAGGTCTCGTTGCCGATCCAGGCGTCCTGGGTGCGGAAGTCCACCAGCACCTTGTCGCCGTCGAGACGGACATCGGAGACCGCGCCGACCTTCACGCCGGCGATGCGGACCTCGTTGCCCTTCTTCAGGCCCGCGGCCTCGGAGAACTCGGCGGTGTACTTGGTGCCCGCCCCGATCAGCGGCAGCTTGTCCAGGTTGAACGCGGACAAGGTCACCAGCAGCACCAGGATCAGGCCCAGCCCGCCCATGAATGCCGGACTGCGCTTGCCCATGACAATGCGGTCATCCATCAGCGGCCTCCCTTCCCGTGGCAGCGCGGCGCCGGATTCGTGTAGATCGGCTGATTCACCGTCGGCATGTTCTGGAGCGCGGGCGGGAAGTTCAGCTGCGGCGCGTCCTTGATCCCCGGCCCCGCGACGATGTCGATGCCGCACAGATAGAACTGGAACCAGGAGCCGTAGGAGGCGGCGCGGCCCAGCTTCTCCATCTTGATGGGCAGGTTGGTCAGGCCCTCGTCGACCTCGTCCTTGCGGTCGTTGAGCGTGCCGGTCAGCTGGTTCAGGCCCGCGATCGCGCCCTGCAGGTTCGGCCGCACCGGGACCAGCAGGTCGGCGGTGGCCTGGGCCAGACCGCCCAGCGAGGAGACCGCGGAACCGATGGTGCCGCGCTCGGCGTTCAGGCCGGAGACCAGCGCCTCGGTGTTCACGATCAACTGGTCGAGCTGGTCGCCGCGCGCATTGATGCTGTCCAGCACCAGATTCAGGTTCTTGATCAGCTCACCGATCACCGCGTCCTTGTCGGCGATCTTGTTGGTCAGCGAGGCGGTGTTGGCCACCAGGTCCGCGATGGTGCCGGACTCGCCCTGGAAGACCTGGATGATCTCGTAGGACAGCTTGTTGACGTCCTCGGGGGTGAGGGTCTGGAACAGCGGGCGGAAGCCGTTGAACAGCTCGGTCAGACTGACCGCGGGCTTGGTGCGCTCCAGCGGGATCGTCGCGCCCTTGTTCAGCTTGCGGCCCTGCTGCCCGGTCCCCTGCTCCAGCGCGATGTAGCGCTGGCCCACCAGGTTCCGGTACTTGATGGTCGCCGTGGTCGAGGCGGGCAGCCAATCCCGGTCGGTCAGTTCGAATTCCACATTGGCCAGGCGCTTGTCCACGATGGCCACATTGGTCACCTTGCCGACGCGGACACCCGCGACCCGGACCTCGTCACCCTTGTTCAGGGAGGTCACGTCGGTGAAGCGGGCATTGAACTTGGTGCCGCCGCCACCGTAGTTGGCGATGGTGAACGCCAGCACGCCCGTCAGGAAGACCGTGACGAGAATGAAGGCGATCAGTTTGGTCAGCGTCGGCCCGAGACCGCGCAACAGATCCTTCACTTGACGCTCACCTCACTGCCGCGGAAGGCGGGCGCGGCGATCTTGGTGACCCAGCTGGGCACCTCCTCGGGCGAAACACCGTGGGCGGCACCGTAGATCGTGCCCAGCGCCTGGGACTCCTGCGGCGAGTACGCGGTCGTCGGCGTCTGAGGCCCATACACCTTGTACTGCGGCGCCTGCATCCGGCCGATGTTCTGGTCACCCGGGTTGCGGCTCGGCGGCTGGTAGGAGCCGTCATTGGCGGAACCGTCGGTGTACTGACCCGGATCGGTGAAGGGCGGGTACATCGGAACGCAGAGCGGGCCACGCTGATCGAACCACCGCGGCTCGTCCTGGTTGGGGACGTAGCGGCCGCGCGGATTCACGATCGACACGCTCACCCGCGAACCCGGCAGGTCGGTGCCCTTGCCGAAGATCTGGTCGATGCGCGGCTTGAGCTCGGCGAAACCGGCCAGCGCGCAGCTGTAGCTGGGCGAGTACCTGGCCAACTCCACCAATGCGGGCCGCGAGTCCGCGGCCACGTCGATGATGTTGTCGCGGTTGAGCAGCAGGAAGTCGGCGGTGGTGGTGGCGCTCGGGGTGAGCGTCGCCAGCAGGGTGTCGATCTGCGACTTCTTCTGCACCACGGTCGCGTTGGTGGTGCGCAGGTTGTCCAGCGCGGACACCAGCTGCGGCGCGGCGTCGGAGTAGGTGGTGGCCACGTCGGCCAGGCTCTTCAGATCGTCCTGCAGGGTCGGCATCACGCCGTTCACCCGGGTGACGATGTCGTCGAGCCGGTCGATGGTCTTGCCCAGCTCCTCGCCCTGACCCTGCAGCGCGTTGGACAGCGCGCCCAGCGTGGAGGACAGGTACTGCGGCGGAATCGCCTGCAGCAGCGGCAGGATGTGGTCCAGCAGCTGGCTCACCTCGACGGCGTTGCCGGAGGTGTCCTGGTGCAGGGTGAGGCCCTCGGTGAGTTTGCCCTGCGGGCTGTCCGGCCACACCAGGTCGATGTAGCGCTCACCGAACAGCGTCTTGGGCAGCAGCCGCGCGGTCACGTTGGACGGGATCTTGTCCGCCTTGGCCGGGTCGATGGCCAGGTCCAGGTGCACGTTCTTGCCGTCGTAGCTGCTCGAGCGCAGCTCGCCGACGGTCACGCCGCGGACCTTCACATCCGCGTTGCGGGTCAGCGCGTTGCCGACGGTGTCGGTGATCAGGTTGACCCGCACGGTGTCCACGAACTGCTTGTTGTAGATAGCGATGGTGGTCCACAGGAACAGCGCGACGAGCGCGAAGAACAGCACGCCCAGGGTCCGCTTCTTCAGCGTCTGCCCGCGCTCCGGGTTGCTCATGCTGCCCCCATCCGGGATGAACGGGCGGCCTGCGTGGTTACGCAGGCTGCCTCCTCCGGCCGCTGACCGTTCATCCCGCCACCCGCACCGTCGTGGTCGTGCCCCAGATCGCCAGGGACAGGAAGAAGTCCAGCACATTGATCAGCACGATCGCGGCGCGCACCGCGCGGCCCACCGCCACGCCGACGCCCGCCGGACCGCCGGTGGCGTTGTAGCCGTAGTAGCAGTGCACGAGGATGATCACGAACGCGAAGACCAGCACCTTCACGAACGAATAGAGCACGTCCTCGGGTGGCAGGAACAACGCGAAGTAGTGGTCGTAGGAGCCGCTCGACTGCCCGTTGAAGTAGATGCTGATCAACCGCGAGGCCAGGTAGGTGCCCAGCAGGCCGACCACGTACAGCGGGATCACCGCGAGGAAGCCCGCGATGGCGCGCGTGGTCACCAGGAACGGCACCGACGGCACCGCCATCACCTCGAGCGCGTCGATCTCCTCGGAGATCCGCATGGCGCCCAGCTGGGCGGTGAAACCACAGCCGACCGTCGCCGAAAGTGCCAGTGCCGCAACCAGGGGCGCGAGTTCACGGGTGTTGATGTACCCGGTGAGGAAGCCGGTGAGCACACCCGAGCCCAGCGCGTCGAGCGCCTTGAAGCCCTGCAGGCCCACCACCACGCCGACCGAGGCCGACATGAACACGATGACGCCGATGGTGCCGCCGATGACCGCCAGCGCGCCTGATCCGAAGGTCACCTCGGCCAGCAGCCGAGTGACCTCCTTGCGGAAGTGCACGATGGTCCGCGGGATGGCGCCGATCGCCCGCGAGTAGAACGACATCTGGTCGCCGGCCTTGTCGACCATGTTGACCGGAGCCATGAGCGCGGGCTTGACCCGGCGCGCCGACCGGGAGAAAACGGTGGAGCGCTGCGAAACGACCATTGTCACGCGCCCTTTGCGGGTACGACCTGAAGATAGATCAGGGTGAGGATGAGGTTCAGGAAGAAGAGCACGAGGAACGTGATGACCACCGACTGGTTCACCGCGTCGCCCACGCCCTTCGGTCCCCCCTTGGGATGCAGGCCCTTGTAGGCGGCGATGACACCGGCCACCACACCGAAGATCAGTGCCTTGATCTCACCGATCACCAGGTCGGGGATCTGCGCGAGAGCGGAGAAGGACGCCAAGTACGCGCCCGGCGTGCCGCCCTGCAGACCCACGTTGAAGAAGTAGCCGCCGCAGATGCCGACGACCGAGACCATGCCGTTGAGCAGGAAGGCGACCAGCATCATGCCCAGCACGCGCGGAACCACCAGGCGCTGAATGGGATCGATGCCGAGCACTTCCATGGCGTCGATCTCCTCGCGAATGGTGCGCGAGCCGAGATCGGCGGCTACGGCGGAGCCGGCGGCTCCGGCGATGATCAATGCGGTCACCACCGGTGCGGCCTGCTGGACCGTGGCCAGCACACTGGTCGCACCGGTGAAGTTCTCCGCCCCCAGCTGCTTGATGAGCGAGCCGGTCTGCAGGGCCACCACGGCGCCGAACGGGATTGCCACCAGGGCGGCGGGGAGGATCGAGACACTCGCGATGAACCACGATTGCTCGATGAACTCCCGCCACTGGAAAGGCCGGCGGAACGTCTTCCGGAACACGTCGAGAAAGAGTCCGAAAACATTGCCGGCCTGGGCAAGTCCCGACTCGACCGAGGTGCGCAGTCGCGTCGAGGAGGGGTTCACGGGCGGTATGTTACCCGTTAGTTAGGTTCTGTCGAACCGTGGTGTCGTAGCCACCCTGGTACGACGGCATCACCTGCGTGTCGGCATCGCCGTTCTCGGCCATGGACTCCCGGATCGCCTCCTGCGCGGCGGGCGGCAGGGTATGCATGATCTGGCGGACCCGCTCACGGCGACGGCCCACCGCGCCACGCACGGGCATGCCCGGCTGCGCCCGCATCTGCGGGATGATGCCCTCGATCTCCTCGGCGCCACCGGCGTGGTGACCCGAGTCGAACATGGCCTGCTCGCGGGCCATCTGGGCTTCGTCCTTCTCCTCGGACATACCGATCGGACCCTGCATGCGGCCGTTGAGGAACTGCTTGACCACCGGCTCGTCCGAGGTCAACAGCACCTCACGGGGACCGAACATGACCAGGTTGCGGCGGAACAGCATGCCGATGTTGTCCGGCACCGTACGGGCCAGGTTGATGTTGTGCGTGACGATCAGGATCGTCGCGTCGATCTGCGCGTTGATATCGATCAACAGCTGCGAGAGATAGGTCGTACGAACGGGATCCAGACCGGAGTCCGGCTCGTCGACGAGGATGATCTGCGGGTCCAGCACCAGCGCGCGGGCCAGGCCGGCACGCTTGCGCATACCACCGGAGATCTCACCGGGGAGCTTGCCCTCGGCGCCGAGCAGACCGGTCAGCTCGAGCTTCTCCATGACGATCTTCTTGATCTCGGATTCGCTCTTCTTGGTGTGCTCGCGCAACGGGAAGGCCGTGTTGTCGAACAGGTTCATCGACCCGAACAGCGCGCCGTCCTGGAAGAGGACGCCGAACAGCTTGCGGATCTCGTACAGATCCTTGTTCGAGCAGGTCGTGATATCGGTGCCGTCGATGTAGATCGAGCCCTTCTCCGGACGGAGCAGACCGATCAACGACTTCAGGAAGACGGACTTACCGGTACCCGACGGGCCGAGCAGAGCGCTTACTTCCCCCGACGGCAGCGTCAGAGTGACATCCTGCCAAATACGCTGGGATCCGAACGACTTCGTGATGCCTTCGGTCCTGACCTCGACGCCCACGCCAACCTCCACTTTCTCCGACGAGCGCCCTACATGTGGGACGATCCGCCACAAATTTCGCGCGGTGTGGCGCGTCACAGTAGGTCCGGTCACTGTATCGCATAGAGACCGTCTCGGACACTGGGACCTGACCGGTCGGTAGCAATATCTGGAATACCCACCCGATCACGCGCCAATCACGGCAGCAGAATACGCGAAAAGGGCGGTACCACAATGGGTACCGCCCTTTTCACAATATCGACGCGGCCGGGGTGTGACCCCGGCACACCATCAAGTGAATTACTTGATGGTGATCTTGGCGCCGGCCTCTTCCAGCTTCGCCTTGGCAGCCTCGGCGGCGTCCTTGGCGACCTTCTCCAGGATCGGCTTCGGGGCGCCCTCGACCAGGTCCTTGGCTTCCTTCAGGCCCAGGCCGGAGACGATCTCACGCACGACCTTGATGACCTGGATCTTCTTGTCGCCGGCACCCTCGAGGATGACGTCGAACTCGTCCTGCTCCTCGGCGGCCTCGGCCGGAGCGGCAGCGCCACCCGCGACGGCGACGGCGACCGGAGCGGCAGCGGTGACCTCGAACTTGTCCTCGAACGCCTTCACGAACTCGGACAGCTCCAGCAGGGTCATGCCGGCGAAGGTCTCGAGCAGCTCATCAACGTTGGCCATTGATATTTCCTTTCGGTAGTTCCGTCACCGCGCGGCGGTGACGAATAGGTTTGGGGTAGTGACTTATTCGGCGTCGGCAGCAGCGTCGGCGGCCGGAGCGGCAGCGCCACCCTCGGCCTGCTTCTTCTCCTGCAGCGCGGCCATGAGGCGCGCGACCTGGTTGCCGGGGGCGGCGAACAGGCCGGCAGCCTTCGACAGGTTGCCCTTCATGGCGCCGGCCAGCTTGGCCAGCAGCACCTCGCGCGACTCGAGGTCGGCGATGCGCTCGACCTCGGCCACGGACAGCGCGGCGCCGTCCATGTAGCCGCCCTTGATGATGAGCGCCTTGTTGTCCTTGGCGAACGCCTTCAGCGCCTTGGCGGCCTCGACCGGCTCGCCGGTGATGAAGGTGATAGCGGTCGGACCGACGAACAAGTCATCCAGGCCAGCCACGCCCGCCTCGGCGGCAGCGCGCTTGACCAGGGTGTTCTTGGCGACGGAGTAAGTAGCGTTCGCGCCGAGCGCACGACGCAGCTCGGTGATCTTGCTGACCGACAGACCGCGGTACTCCGTGACAACCGTCGCGGTGGACGACTTGAACTGCTCGGTGATCTCCGCGACCGCGGTGACCTTCTCAGAATTCGCCATACTTCGCCTCCTCTCTGGATGGTCGGTTCTCGTATGAACTACCGAGTTCCGCCAACAGGGGCCGGCGACAAAGCTAACGCCCCGGTCGCAGAGCGAACCCGGGGCGCACAAGAAACGATCGCGATCTCTCGCGGGTTTCCCGACCTCGGCTCTCCCTGCGTGGGTCGCCGGCAATATCGCCGGACCTTCAGCCGCCTGACGGCAGCAACCAACGGTCTTCGGTAGAACGATGTGGGGTGATCACCGAAACTCCGGAGAGCATGTCGATGACCGTCGTCCAATATAGCGGACCAGCATCGATACGCCAAAACGGGGTGGTTCGAGCAGCCCGGGCCCCCACCGAAGCCCGCTCTGCGCCCTGATCTTCGAGATCGGCAGCGGCAGCGTCGAACCGGATCCGGTCCAACCGCGATACCAGCGCGGTCTGCCATCTCGGCGAGGTCGATCTGTCACCGCGGAAAAGCGAAGGGCCGGTACGAGATTCGTACCGGCCCTTCGGGCTTTCATGCGTTGCTACGCGTCACCGCGTCGAGGAATCAGTCTTCCTCGGCGAAGTTACGGGTGCGGTTCGGATCCACCGGGATGCCCGGTCCGGTGTTCGTCGAGAACGTCACCTTCTTGACGTAGCGGCCCTTCGCGGTGGAGGGCTTGACACGCAGGATCTCGTCGAGGGCGGCGCCGTAGTTCTCGGCCAGCTTCTTCTCGTCGAAGGAAGCCTTGCCGATCACGAAGTGCAGGTTGGCCTGCTTGTCGACGCGGAAGTTGATCTTACCGCCCTTGATGTCGTTGACAGCCTTGGTGACATCGGGGGTGACCGTGCCGGTCTTCGGGTTCGGCATCAGGCCACGCGGGCCCAGCACGCGAGCGATACGACCGACCTTGGCCATCTGATCCGGCGTGGCGATCGCGGCGTCGAACTCCAGCCAGCCGCCCTGAATGCGCTCGATCAGGTCCTCGGCGCCCACGGCGTCGGCACCGGCGGCCTCGGCCTCGGCGGCCTTGTCACCGACGGCGAACACGATGACGCGGGCGGTCTTACCGGTGCCGTGCGGCAGGTTGACGGTGCCGCGGACCATCTGGTCGGCCTTACGCGGGTCGACACCCAGACGGACGGCAACCTCGACGGTCGCGTCGGTCTTGGTGGTGGCGGTCTCCTTCGCGAGCCGCGCGGCGGCCAGCGGAGCGTAGAGAGCAGCGCGGTCGACCTTGGCGGCCGCCTCGAGATAAGCCTTGCTTCGTTTTGCCATGTTGATCTGTCCTTGTCTAAGTCAGAAGTGGTGCGGGACAGGCGGTCCCTCCCACCGAGCCGGAAGGCTCTTACTCCGCGATGGTGATACCCATCGAGCGGGCAGTACCAGCGATGATCTTCGCCGCGGCGTCGATGTCGTTGGCGTTCAGGTCTTCCTGCTTGGTCTTGGCGATCTCACGGACCTGGTCCATGGTGATCTGCGCGACCTTGGTGCGGTGCGGCTCGGCGGAGCCCTTCTGCACACCGGCGGCCTTCAGCAGCAGACGCGCGGCGGGCGGCGTCTTCAGCTTGAAGTCGAACGTGCGGTCTTCGTAGACCGTGATCTCGACCGGGATGACGTTGCCACGCTGCGACTCGGTCGCCGCGTTGTACGCCTTGCAGAACTCCATGATGTTGACGCCGTGCTGACCCAGCGCCGGACCCACCGGCGGAGCCGGGTTGGCCTGGCCGGCCTGGATCTGGAGCTTGATGAGCCCAGCGACCTTCTTCTTCTTCGGGGGCATCTTTCTTCCTTGGTTAGGTTCCTTACGGATCACCCGTAAGCCTTATCCGGGACTTGCGCCCAGGGCAGCTCGAGATCAGGCCCTAGGCACAACCCGGCAAGTCTACGTGAACGCGAAAAAGGCGGTGACACCGGGTGAAACCCGGGCCACCGCCTCCTTGCGACTAAATCTTGGCGACCTGCGTGAACGCCAGTTCGACCGGGGTCTCGCGGCCGAAGATCGAGACCAGCACCTTGAGCTTCTGCTGCTCGGCGTTGACCTCGGAGATGCTGGCCGGCAGGGTCGCGAACGGGCCGTCCATGACGGTCACCGACTCGCCGACCTCGAAGTCGACCTCGATGATCGGCTTCGCGACGGCGGCCTCGCCACCGGCCGTGGCGGCGGCAGCGGCGGCGGCCGGAGCGGCGGCCTTCTTCTGCTGCGCGGCCGGGACCAGGAACTTCACCACGTCCGGAATGGTCAGCGGCGAGGGACGCGAGGTGGCGCCGACGAAACCGGTGACACCGGGGGTGTTGCGCACCGCGCCCCACGACTCGTCGTTCAGCTCCATGCGGACCAGGATGTAGCCCGGCAGCACCTTGCGGTTGACGTTCTTCTTCTGGCCGTTCTTGATCTCGGTGACCTCTTCGGTCGGCACCTCGACCTGGAAGATGTAGTCCTCGAGACCGAGGTTCTGCACGCGGGTCTCGAGATTGGTCTTCACCTTGTTCTCGTACCCGGCGTAGGAGTGCACGACGTACCAGTCGCCGGGCGCGCGACGCAGCGCGGCGGTCATCTCGGCGACCGGGTCGGCGGGCTCGTCGGAGATCTGGGCCGCGGGCTGCGCGGGCTCGGCCTCTTCGGCGTCGGCCGCGAACTCGTCGGCCTCGAACTCAGCGGCAACGGAGCCTTCAGCGTCCTCGACGTCCGCGGTGGTCTCTTCGATCACCGCGTCATCCACCGGGAATTCCTCGGTTGTGCCGTTCTCCGGGGTGCTCACTGGGGCACTCGCTTCCTTAGTCGTCACGTAATCCTCTGCGCGCCGGGGCAAGGCATAGCCCGGCGGATGTTCCCGCTCCCCGCCTCTGCCCGGGGGCCGGTCACCGGCCGCGGCGGTCAGACGCGGTCACCGTGCCGCCTAGCCGAAGAGCCAGTTGACACCCTTGATGAACGCCACATCCAAACCGCTGATGTACGCGATGATGAAAATCACGAACACCAGGACAACGCTCGTATAGGTGACCATCTGCTTGCGGTTGGGCCAGATGACCTTGCGAAGTTCCGCGATGACTTCCTTGAGGAACTTCATCAGGCGCTTGAACGGATTGCCCGAACCGCCCTGCCCGGCCTTCTTGCCTTTGCCGGACCGCTTGGTGGCTGCCTTGGCCGAATCCGACGGTCGTTCGATCGTCGCGACGGCGCTGGACGACGCGGCGCGGGTGCGCCGGGCGGACCGCTTGCCGCTCGGACGAGCCACCGCGGCGGTGTCGTCGCCATCTTCGTGGCGAGTGTCCCGCTCGTCGCTCACGTCGATCCTCTCTAAGTCGGCATCCAGGGCAGGGGCGACAGGACTTGAACCTGCAACCTGCGGTTTTGGAGACCGCTGCTCTGCCAGTTGAGCTACGCCCCTTCGGCTGGACGGGGGTTGCTTCCAGCCTCTGTTCTTTTTCAGTTGTACTACAGGGTCATTTCATACAAACACGCGCCGCTCCTCGGAGCAGCGCGCATCGGCTGGTGACCCCAGATTTTCGAGTGTACGTTACCCCGACTGACGATCGCCAATCGGGGTGTCGCGGCCTACCCCGGTTTCCGGTCAGCCGAGCTGCACCGTCGCGGTGGCGCGACCGAAGATCTTGCGACCCTCCGACTTCGCCACGATGGCGACCACCGCGGTGCGGGTCTCGGGGTCCACCGACTTCACCTTGCCGGTGTACTCGATCTCCGCGGGACGGTCGATCGGGACGTACACGGGGCTGGTGAAGCGGACGTTGTACTCCTTGACCGAACCCGGGTCGCCCAGCCACGAGGTGACGAAGCCGCCGCCCAGGCCCATGGTCAGCATGCCGTGCGCGACAACGTTTTCCAGGCCGACCAGCTTCACGACGTCGTCGCTCCAGTGGATCGGGTTGGCGTCGCCGGAGACGCCGGCGTAGTTCACCAGGTCGCCGCGGGTGAGCAGCACGGTGCGGGAGGGCAGTTCGTCGCCGGCGGCGACATCGTCGAAGCGGCGGGTCTGCGCGCTCGCGACCACGGCGCCGATCGGCAGCGCCGCCACGGACTGGTCGGGGGTGTCGATCTCGATCGGCTCGCCCGCGTCGGCGGCGTCCGGGCCGACCCCGTGCATGAGCACATTGCGCACGGCGTCACCGATATTGGGGTCGATGTCACCGCCGCTGCGGCCGATCAGGGTGGTGTAGGTGGTGAGCACCAGTTCGTCGTTCTGGGCCAGCACGTCGTTGCGGGTGACGATGATGTCGCCGCCGAAGGCCTGGCGGAACGAGTGCAGGTAGACGACACAGGACAGCTGGTCCCCGGCCTTGATCGGACGGTGGAACTCCAGGATCTGGTCCGTCTGCATGATCTGGCTCAGGTCGTAGCCGGTGACGATCTGCTCGAAGAGCTTGCGCTGGGCCAGGATTCCGACCAGCGAGATGAAGGTGAGGGGGGCGACCAGGCCGTCGTGACCGTGCGCGGCGGCGGCGTCCTCGTCCCAGTGCACCGGGTGGTAATCCTGCACCGCGCGGGCGTACTCACGCACCTTCTCGCGGCCGACCTCGTAGTAGTCCTCCACGCGGTAGTGATGGCCGACCATGGCGGCGGCGTGCGCGGCGGGGTCGAAGAGCTCTGATTCGACCATGTCGGCCTCGATATCGATATCGGTGTTGATCGTCACGGCAGGAAGTCCCTATCTGCTCCCAGGAAACGGGAACGGGCGAGAGCGCAGAACCACCGCTATATACGCCAAGTGCCGGACCGGGTCCCTTGTCCCTTTCTAAGAGACGAAGTGACTTACCGATCCGGCACTCTGTCCACGCGGTTGTTCGCGCGGGTTTAAGTTAGCGAGACTCGCGATGCGCCCGGTGGGTACCGCAGTTCGGGCAGAACTTCTTCAGCTCGAGACGGTCCGGGTCGTTACGCCGATTCTTCTTGGTGATGTAGTTGCGGTGCTTGCACTGCTCGCAGGCCAAGGTGATCTTTGGCCGGATATCAGTGGACTTCGCGGCCACGATTGCCTTCTTTCCGGTCAGCCTGATTGGGATATCAGTATGTAGCGATGGCCGGACTTGAACCGGCGACACAACGATTATGAGTCGTTTGCTCTACCGACTGAGCTACACCGCCATCTGGTGTCGGTACTTGACGGCGGGGAGGTCCCGGGTCCTGCTAGGAGAAGCCGAGCCGTTCACCACCGGCAATCCGGCGAGCCCCCTAACGGAATCGAACCGTTGACCTTTTCCTTACCATGGAAACGCTCTGCCGACTGAGCTAAGGGGGCGTGTCTGTCTTGCTCCGGTCTGGACCGGGGCGCTGACGACTTGAACGAGATTACACACATCCCCGCGCACTCTCCAAACCGGCTGGTCACCGCCCATTTTCTAGACCGGGTAGATGCCGTGGCACTCGGCGCCGGAGGACCATCCGGGGTTGCGCCGCGAACCCGCCCGACGCATCACGCCCTGACCCGTGAAACGCGAAGAGCCCCTCAGACTCTGGTCTGAGGGGCTCTTGCAGTGGCGGATGAAGGATTTGAACCTCCGAAGCATTACGCGGCTGATTTACAGTCAGCTCCCTTTGGCCGCTCGGGCAATCCGCCGGGGTACGCCTTCCAGCGCTTCAGCAGAATACCCTGAACCCACGCCCGGAATGCAAACCGGCTGGATACAGCCATGCCGGAGCGGCTAGCGTCGACGTTGGAACATCCCGAATATCCGATCTCGGACAGGAGAAGAGTGTGGCGGATTCGTCGTTCGATGTGGTCAGCAAGATCGATCGCCAGGAGGTGGACAACGCCCTGAACCAGGCCGCCAAGGAGCTGAGCCAGCGCTACGACTTCCGCGGCACCGGGGCGAGCATCGAATGGTCGGGCGAGGAGAAGATCATCCTCAGCGCCGAGTCCGAGGACCGCGTGAAGGCGGCTCTGGACGTGTTCAAGGAGAAGCTGATCCGCCGCGACATCTCGCTCAAGGCGTTCGACGCGGGCGATCCGCAGGCCTCCGGCAAGGTGTACAAAATCACAGGAAACCTGGTGCAGGGCATCACCACGGAGAACGCGAAGAAGATCGCCAAGAAGATCCGTGACGAGGGCCCCAAGAGCGTCAAGGCGCAGATCCAGGGCGAGGAGTTGCGCGTCAGCAGCAAGAACCGTGACGATCTCCAGGCCGTCATCGCGCTGCTCAAGGGCGGCGACTTCGATATCGCCCTGCAGTTCGTGAACTACCGCTAGCTAGTAGTTCCGGTTTCCACCGGCCAACTCCTCGAGGCGGGCGATGCGGTCCGCCATCGGGGGGTGGGTGGAGAACCAGCGGGCCATCTTGTCGCCGGCCCGGAAGGGGTTGGCGATCATCAGGTGGGACTGGGCGGTCAGCTGCGGTTCGGGGGGCAGCGGTGCGGCCTGGGTGCCGCGTTCCAGTTTGCGCAGGGCCGAGGCGAGCGCCAGGGGGTCGCCGGTGAGTTCCGCGCCGTCCTGGTCGGCCTGGTATTCGCGGGAACGGGAGACGGCCAGTTTGATGAGCGAGGCCGCGATCGGTCCCAGCAGTGAGACCAGCAGCAGCGCAATGACATTCGGCCCCTCGCCATTGCGGTTGCCGCCGCCGAAGGCGCCCGCGAAGAAGGCCAGGTTGGCCAGGCCGGAGATGACCGAGGCGAGCGCGCCCGCGACCGACGAGATCAGGATGTCGCGGTTGTAGACGTGGGACAGCTCGTGCCCCAGCACCGCGCGCAGCTCCCGTTCTTCGAGGATCTGCAGGATGCCGGTGGTGCAGCAGACCGCGGCATTGCGCGGATTACGGCCGGTGGCAAAGGCATTGGGCGCGTTGGTGGGGCTGATGTACAGACGCGGCATGGGCTGGCGTGCGGCCGTGGCCAATTCGCGCACGATGCGGTACATCGCGGGTGCCTCGAGCTCGGTGACCGGCTGCGCGTGCATGGCCTTCAACGCGAGCTTGTCGCTGTTGAAGTACGCGTAGGCGTTCATGCCCACCGCCAGCACGATCGACAGGATCAAGATCGTGGGATTGCGGAACAGCGCTCCCACGAACACGATCAGGGCCGACATCCCGACCAGAAGCCCGAACGTCTTCAACCCGTTCGCATAGCTGTGCATATTTGCCCTCCGCTTCGCTCCGGGCGGGTTCGCGGCCCCGAGGTCTCGATTCTTCCCTCCTCCGCTCCTCCGCTTCCTCCCCCGCTCCGTCAGTCCAGAATCGAGACGGCCGCGAACCACCGCTGGATTGTTCTTACCGGCGGGGGTAGGTAACACCAGGTCAACGATACGGAGCGGGAACAGGTTCCCCCGGAAGCGTCAGCCCACGCGTTCGATGGTGTAGCGGACCAGCTGCTCGAGCGCGTCGTTGGCCGGGCCGTCGGGCAGGGCCGAGAGTTCGGCGTGCGCGAGGTCGGCGTAGCCGTGCAGTTTCTCCTTGGCCAGCACCAGGCCGCGCGACCGCGACAGCAGGTAGAGGGCCTCCTCCACGTCGGCGTCGGTCTGCGGCGGGGTGGCCAGCAGCTTGCGCAGGCGGTCGCCCTCGGCGCCCTCCTCGCGCAGCGCGTAGAGGACGGGCAGGGTGTGCACGCCCTCGCGCAGGTCGGTGCCGGGGGTCTTGCCGGACTGCTCGGACGCCGAGGAGATGTCGATGATGTCGTCGGCGATCTGGAAGGCGGTGCCCACGGCGTCGCCGAGGCGGGCCAGGCGTTCCACGTGGTCCAGGCTCGCGCCGGAGAAGGTGCCGCCGAAGCGTCCGGCGGCGGCGATCAGCGAGCCGGTCTTCTCCCACACCACGCGCAGGTAGTGCTCGACCGGGTCCTGGGACTGCCGGGCGCCGATGGTCTCGCGCATCTGGCCGGTGACCAGCTCGGCGAAGGTCTCGGCGATGATCCGGACCGCGTCCGGGCCGAGGGTGGAGACCAGACGGGAGGCGTGCGCGAACAGGTAGTCGCCCGCGAGGATGGCGACGGAGTTGCCCCAGCGGGAGTTCACGCTGGGGGCGCCGCGGCGCATGGAGGCTTCGTCCATGACGTCGTCGTGGTACAGGGTGGCCAGGTGCACCAGCTCCACCACGGTGCCGGCGACGACCAGGTCGGGGCTGGTCGGATTGGGGCCGAGCTGACCGGTGAGGATGGTGAACAGCGGGCGGAAGCGCTTGCCGCCGGCCTTGGCCAGGTGCAGCGCCGCTTCCTGCAGGAATTCCTCGCCGTCGGACAGCTCGGTGATGAGCAGGTCCTCGACCTCGATCAGGCCCTTGCGCACTGTGGCGGCGAGCTCGGGATCGCCAAGATCCACCCCCGCGACCACGGTGCTCTCATCGCTCACAGCTGATGCGCTCATTTCTTCTCCCAGTGCCGCGTCCGACCCCACGCCAAAGAACCTAGCGTGTGCGTCGATCACCCCCTATGGACACCACCGTAGTGCGACCAACGAAACACCCGCCACGGGAATCGAAACGCCCGGAGGTGAACCCCGGGGCAAATATACGCACGCGGTGATGTGCTGCGAGTATTGGTCGCATGGGTTCATCGGAAGTCGCGCCCGAGCAGGGGAAATCGTCGGATGTTCTGCCGGCGCACGCCGATATTCTGGTCGTCGGCGCTGGTCCCGCCGGGTCCGCCGCGGCCGCGTGGGCCGCGCGCGCGGGACGGGACGTGCTCCTGACCGATTCGGCGCTGTTCCCCCGCGACAAGACCTGCGGCGACGGGCTCACCCCGCGCGCCACGGCCGAGCTGGAGCATCTGGGGCTCGGCGACTGGGTGCGGACGCACACCGTGAACCGGGGCCTGCGGATGGCCGGGTTCGGCCGCGAGGCCCTGCTGCCCTGGCCGAACGGATCCTTCCCCGCCTACGGAAGTGCCGTTCCGCGAACCGAACTCGACGACAAGCTGCGCGAGACCGCGGTGAAGTCGGGGGCCCGGATGGTGGAGGGCGCCAAGGTGATCGAGGTGGCCCGCGAGGGCGACCGGGTCACCGGCGTGACCATCAAGACCGACAGTGGGCTGCGCGCGGTGTCCTGCAAGACGCTGATCGTGGCGGACGGGGTCCGCTCCCCCGTCGGCAAGATGCTGGGCCGCACCTGGCACCGGCAGTACGCGTACGGGACCGCGGCGCGGGCGTACATCAAATCCGAGCGCAGCGACGACGAGTGGATCACCTCACATCTCGAATTGCGTGATGCGAACAATGAATTGATTCCCGGCTACGGCTGGGTCTTCCCGCTCGGCAATGGCGAGGTGAATATCGGCGTCGGTTCGCTGGCCACCGAAAAGCGACCCTCGCATATCGCGTTGAAACCGTTGCTGCAGCACTATGTGTCGCAGCGGCGCGCGGAATGGGGTTTCGAGGGCGAGGCGCGGGCGGTGGCGTCGGCGCTGCTGCCCATGGGCGGCGCGGTGTCGAATCTGGCCGGGCGCAACTGGGCGCTGGTCGGCGACGCGGCGGGCTGCGTGAACCCGCTCAACGGCGAGGGCATCGACTACGGCCTGGAGGGCGGGCACATGCTGGCCGCGCTGCTGGACCAGCCGGACCTCACCCACATCTGGCCGGACCTGCTGCGCGAGCGCTACGGCCGCACCTATTCGGTGGCGCGGCGACTGGCCGCGCTGGCCACGCATCCGCGCACGGTGCCGCTGGGCGGGCCGCCGATGATGCGGTCGAGGCTGTTGCAGCGCACCGCGGTCCGGGTGATGGGCAATCTGGTCACCGACGAGGACCTGGATCTGACCGCCCGCTTGTGGCGGGGCGCGGGCCGGGCCTCGATGCGGATCGACAAGCTGCAGCCGTTCTCGTGAACGCCCGGCCGGTTCCCGAGGAGCTGCTGCCGCATCTGCGGCGAGCGCGGGATCTGGCCGACCGGCAGTACGCGGAGTCGCTGGACCTGGACAGTCTGGCGGCGGCCGCGGGGGTGTCGAAGTACCACTTCCTGCGGTGTTTCGCGGCCACCTACGGCAAGACGCCCGCCCTGTATCTCGCCGAGCGGCGGATCGAGCGGGCGCAGGACCTGCTGCGCGCCACCAATGTGACGGTGACCGAGGCCTGCATGCTGGTGGGCTACTCCAGCCTCGGATCGTTCAGCCGGAAGTTCACCGACCTGGTCGGGATGTCGCCCTCGGAGTATCAAGCGAAGTTCGCGGCCGAGGGCGCACCCCATATCCCGGGTTGCTACGTCTTCATGCACGGGCTCTCGGATCGGAAGCGCAAGGACTGACGCAAGGACTGACCGGTCTCATCGAGACGGCAGCACGTGGATTCCGGTCTTGTCGGTGGAGAGGGCCAGCGAGCTGATGTACCGGATCTCGCCCTCCGGTCCCGGCACCGCCGAGGCGATCATGTCGGGGCGCTCGAACTCCATGCCGGTGACGACGCAGGTCAGCGTCTCCCCCGACGGGTTGCCGTGCTCGTCGAACATGGGCAGGTCGATGCCGTCGTGGTCGCGGCGCAGGTAGTACTTGCCCTTGGTCAGGACCGCGGTCAGCGGGGTGGCCAGGAACGAGACCACCACGGCCACGATCGGCGAGTACGGCTTCAGGGTCTCACCGAACAGGCCGAAGAAGGTCATGATCGACAGCACCGCCGACAGGCCGAAACCGACCAGTCCGACCGGGTTGAAGTCGTAGAGCATGCCGCGGCGGAACTCCGGCTCCTTGGGCGAGAGCTTCAGGGCGTACTTGTTGATCGCGATATCCGTTGCGACGGTGACGATCCAGGCGATACCGCAGTTGGCGTAGAAGCCGAGGATGTTGTTGAGGAAGTCGAACATGTTGGCTTCCATCAGGATCAGCGCGATGGCCAGGTTCAGGCCGAGGAACACGATCCGGCCCGGGTAGTTCTTGGTGACGCGGGTGAAGGAGTTGGTCCACGCCAGCGAACCCGAATACGCGTTGGTCACATTGATTTTGATCTGGCTGATCACGACCAGCACCACGGCCAGGGTCATGGCCAGCCAGGACGGCATCATGTCGCGGTAGATCTCGAGGAACTGGTGCACCGGCTGGTTGGCGATGTCCTGCGCGCCGGGCAGGTTGGCGATCAGGTAGACCGCCAGGAACAGGCCGACGACCTGCTTGATGGCTCCGAACAGCACCCAGCCCGGTCCGGCCAGCAGCATCCAGCCCCACCACTTGCGGGCGTTGTCCGGGGTGCGGGGCGGCATGAAGCGCAGGTAGTCGATCTGCTCGGCGATCTGGGCGATGAGCGAGAGGCAGACGCCGGCGGCGAGCAGCGCGCCGGACAGGCTGACGCCCTTGCCGTCCTGGCCGCCGTAGGACAGGAAGGCGCCCACCGAGTCGGGGTGGCGGACCAGCAGGAAGCCGAACGGCAGCACCATCAGGATCAGCCACAGCGGGGTGGTCCACACCTGCAGTTCGGCGAGGGTGTTCATGCCGTAGATGACCAGCGGGAAGATCATCACCGTGGACACCAGGTAGCCGATCGGGAGCGGCACGTGCAGGCCGAGTCGCAGGCCCTGCGCCATGATCGAGCCCTCGAGCGCGAAGAAGATGAAGGTGAAGGAGGCGAACACGATGTTCGTCACCACCGACCCGTAGTACCCGAAGCCGCTGCCGCGGGTGATCAGGTCCAGGTCGACGTTGTAGCGGGCCGCGTAGTAGGCCAGCGGGAAGCCGGTGATCATGATGACGATCGCGAAGATGCCGATGCCCAGCAGCGCGTTGCCGGTGCCGTTGGCGATGCCGATGTTCGCGCCGATGGAGAAGTCGGCCAGGTAGGCGATGCCGCCGAGCGCCGAGACGCCGACCACCGCCGGACTCCATTTCCGGTAGCTGCGGGGCGCGAACCGCAGCGTGTAATCCTCCAGCGTCTCCTTGGACGCGGCCACCGCGTTCGCCGTGGGGGTTTCGACTTGAACCACCGGCACTCCTCGTTCGGGCTCGTCGCGAGCTGTTTTCCGATTCGAGGGTGCGCAGTGATTGTTGATCTTGGCTTTCCGGCCGATTGCGCGGCTGTTACGGCGACCTCACTGAGGTTCCGAGTGTGTGAACTCAGCAATCCGGGCGTGAATCGCGCAATTTCGGAGAAGCCCGCGGCGAGGGCTCGTCCATAGCCTGGAAACCATGACGACCATTACCAATGTCTCGCTCGTGACCGTCTATGTGACCGACCAGTCGGCCGCCAAGGCCTGGTACATCGACAAACTGGGTTTCGTGGAGGGCAGCGATGTCACCATGGGCGACAACGGCTTCCGCTGGGTGACGGTGGCGCATCCGGATCATCCGGAGCTGGAGGTGACGCTGATGATCCCGGGTCCCCCGCTCGACGACAATCTCGCCGAGGCCGTCCGCCGGTCGCTGGCCAACGGCACGCACGGCGCACTGGGCCTGCGAACCGATAACTGCCAGAAGACTTTCGACGAGCTCACCGCCAAAGGCGTGGAGTTCGTGCAGCCGCCCGCGGAGCGCCCCTACGGCGTCGAGGCCATCATCCGCGACAACTCCGGCAACTGGCTCGTGCTCACCGAACCCCGCGAATTCGATCCGAAATTCGGGCAGTAGCGACCGGGACCGTGGATGCGGGACCACCCCGCATCCACGGATTACCGGGATCAGGCGTTCTGCGCGGCGAACCAGGTTTCGACGGACTTGCGTTCGCTGTTCATGACCTTCTCGAGCAGGTTCTCGACCAGCGGTTCGATGGCTCCGCCGACCAGCGGGACCTTCACGTCGACGGTGCCGGTGGCCTCGATCTCGGAACCCTCGGCGGTGGGCCGCAATTCGAACGCGCCCGCCATCTCGGTGGTGACGCCGCCGGAGCGGCCGCTGAAGCTGCCCCGCGCGACACCGTCGGTCAGCGGACCCCAGGAGTCGGTGCGCTCGAGCATGAGCTCGCTCTTGAGGACCTTCTTGACGATGCCGGGAATCTGGTCCTCGGGCGCCTTCTCGGTCATGTGGATCTGGATGGTGCCGGGCCCGTCCGGGTGGGTGAGCTCCAGCTCGGCGGTGGTCGCTTCGGCGAAGCGGGCCTGCCACATCTCGTCATTGGTGAGTGCCCGGTGAAGCTCTTCGACCGGGACGCTGTACTGCACGGTGAAGCTGAATTTTCGGGACATGGCGAAGACCGTAGCCCAGCGATGGAATAGCCTGCTGAAGTGTCGGAAACTAGCCAGTCTCCCAGGACTGAACAGCGGCAGGCGGTTCGGTGGCGGCGGGCTCGGCTCGGGATCGTCATCACCGCGGCGACGGTCAGCTTCCTGGCCGTGCTGCTGGTGCTCGCGGCCTGGCGCGACGACCATCTCATCAATAGTGATCGGGGCGTGACCAGCGCCGAAGTGCTCTCGGCGGGCACCCTGAGGTCCGCGGTCATCTTCGTCACGCCCGACGGCGAGACCCACAACCCGAAGACCGGCGTGCTCTATCCGACCAAACTGACCGTCGGCGAGCGCATCAATGTCGAATATCGGCGCAGCGACCCCGATCTGGTTCGGGTGGCGGGTCGCGATGCGCGGGTCGCCATCATCCCGGCGCTGTCGGTGATCGTGGTCGCCTGGGCCATCGCCATCCCCGCGCTCTGGCTGCTCGGCTCGCCCCCCACGCGCTGGGTCGGCGCACTGCGGAGCCGCCTGCGAACTAGGCTCCGACAGTAGACAGTCCCGACATTCGCCCACAGGTTCGCGGCCCGTCTCGTTCTGGACTGACCGGAGCGGGGGAGCGAACGACTCCATAGGCCTGCGCCTTGGAGGAGCGGAGGGAGGGAAGAACGAGACCTCCAGGGCCGCGAACCCGCCCGGAGCGTAGCGGAGGGCAAAATAAGCGCCGTGGCGAAAATCAGGCAGCGGGAGTCTTTTCGGGCCCAGCTGGACAAGCAGCCGAACGAAGTCGCGTCGATGTTCGATGGCGTGGCCAAGCGGTACGACATCACCAACACGGTGATGACCGGCGGCATCGACCGGTACTGGCGGATGGCGACCCGGAAAGCCCTGGCGCTGCGGCCCGGCGAGCGGGTGCTGGATCTGGCCGCCGGAACCGGTGTCTCGACGGTGGAACTGGCCAAATCCGGGGCCTGGTGCCTGGCCGCCGACTTCTCCCAGGGCATGCTCGCGGCCGGACGCTGGCGCAATGTGCCCATGGTCGCCGGTGACGCCATGGCCCTGCCCTTCGCCGACGACTCCTTCGACGCCGTCACCATCTCCTACGGGCTGCGCAATGTGTCCGACCCGGACCTGGCGCTGCGCGAGATGCTGCGGGTGACCAAGCCCGGCGGGCGGCTCGTGGTGGCCGAGTTCTCCACCCCGACGTTCCCGCCGTTCCGGACCGTCTACATGGAGTACCTGATGAAGGCGCTGCCGCGGGTGGCCAGCGCGGTCAGCTCCAATCCGGACGCCTACGTGTACCTGGCCGAGTCCATCCGGGCCTGGCCCAACCAGCCGCAGCTGGCCCTGCGGATCGCGGACGCGGGCTGGTCGGCGGTGAAGTGGCGCAATCTCACCGGCGGCATCGTGGCGCTGCACCGCGGCTACAAACTGGGCTGATACCCGCCGCCGACCTGTGGCATTGCTCACGGTAGCGGCCCGACCCGCGCCTCACAGCCGCGAAAAACGGCTGTGAGGTGGATTGTCATCTGCCGATAACGTTCGGTAAATCCCCCGCAACTCGGGGTGGCTTAACTCGGAACCATGCCCGAACAGCCGACGCCCCCGACGAGCACCCGGACCGCGTGCTCGTACTGCGGGGTGGGCTGCGGCATCACCGTGGAAACCACGATCGGCCCGCTCGGGCTGCCGGTGATCGCCAAGGTCAAGGGCGACAAGGAACACCCCGTCAATGCCGGGCGGCTGTGCACCAAGGGCAACACCCACGCCGAGCTGATGGCCGCGCCCGGCCGCATGGAGACCGCCTACCGCCGCCCCGAACGCGGCCAGCCGCCCGTGCCCATGCCGGTCGACGAGGCCGTTCACGAAGCCGCCCAACGGCTTCGCGTGATCCTCGACACGCACGGTCCGGACGCCGTCGCGCTGTACGTGTCCGGTCAGCTGTCGATCGAGGCCCAGTACCTGGCCACCAAACTCGCCAAGGGCCACCTGCGCACCGTGCACATGGAGGCCAACTCGCGGCTGTGCATGGCCAGCGCGGCCAGCGGTTACAAGCTGTCGCTCGGCGCGGACGGGCCGCCCGGCTCCTACGACGACCTCGACCACGCCGACCTGTTCTTCGTGATCGGCGCGAACATGGCCGACTGCCACCCGATCCTGTTCCTGCGCATGGCCGATCGGCTCAAGGCGGGCGCGAAACTCATCGTGGTGGACCCGCGGCGCACCGACACCGCCGCGCGCGCCGACCTGTTCCTGCAGCTCGAGCCGGGCACCGATCTGGCGCTGCTGAACGGGCTGCTGCACCTGCTGGTCGAGAACGGCGACATCGACGCCGACTTCATCGCCGAGCACACCGAGGGCTGGGAGGACCTGCCCGAATTCCTCGACGCCTACACCCCGGACCTGGTCGCCCAGGTCACCGGACTCGCCGAGGCCGACATCCGCACCGCCGCCGAGTGGATCGGCGCGGCCGGCGAATGGATGTCGCTGTGGACCATGGGGATCAACCAGTCCACGCACGGCACCTGGGCCACCAACGCCATCATCAACCTGCACCTGGCCACCGGCGCCATCTGCCGCACCGGCAGCGGGCCGTTCTCCCTCACCGGGCAGCCCAACGCCATGGGCGGGCGCGAAATGGGTTACATGGGACCGGGACTGCCCGGCCAGCGCAGTGTGCTCGCCGACGCCGACCGAGCCTTCGTGGAAGCCGAATGGGGGCTGGAACCCGGCACCATTCGCGCCGAGCCCGGACCCGGGTCGATCGAGATGTTCCGCGGTCTGGCCGACGGGCGGATCAAGGCCTGCTGGATCATGTGCAGCAATCCGGTCGCCTCCATGGCCAACCGGCGCACCGTGATCGCCGGCCTGGAAGCCGCCGACCTGGTGATCGCGCAGGACGTGTACACCGACACGGCCACCAACGCCTACGCCGACCTGCTGCTGCCCGCCACCCTGTGGGCGGAGGCCGATGGGGTGCAGGTGAATTCGGAACGCAACCTGACCCTGCTGCAGCGCTCGGTCGAGCCGATCGGCGACGCCCGGCCGGACTGGCAGCTCATCGCGCAGATGGCGACGGCGCTCGGCTTCCCCGGCTTCGACTACGCCTCCAGCGCCGAGATCTTCGACGAGATCCGCCGCTTCGCCAACCCGGCCACCGGATACGACCTGCGCGGCATCGACTACGACCTGCTGCGCGCCGGGCCCGCGCAGTGGCCGTGCCCCGATCCGGCCCAGCGGCGCAACCCGATTCGCTATGTGAACGACGGCGTCAGCCAGACCCGCTTCACCGATGCGGAGGGGAACACGCCCCGCCTGGCCTTCGCCACCGCGAGCCGCAAGGCCGTGTTCTGGCCGCGCCCGCACCTGCTGCCCGCCGAGATGCCGGACGAGGACCACCCGTTCGTCCTCAATACCGGCCGCCTGCAACACCAGTGGCACACCATGACCAAGACCGGGAAGGTGGCGAAACTGAACAAGCTCAACGGCAAGCCGTTCCTGGAACTGCATCCCGACGACGCCGCCCGCCTCGAGGTCCGCGACGGCGACCAGCTCGAGATCGCCTCCCGCCGCGGCCGCGCCGTGCTGCCCGCCCTGCTCAGCGACCGCGTCCTGCCCGGCAGCTGCTTCGCGCCCTTCCACTGGAACGACGAACAGGGCGAATACCTCACCATCAATGCCGTCACCAATGACGCGGTGGACCCGATCTCGCTGCAACCGGAGTTCAAGGCCTGCGCGGTGCGCCTGCGCAAGGTCGCGGCGCTGAGTACGGCGACGACCGGCGACCCCGAGACGGAAACGGATGCCGCCGAACGGGTTCCGTCCGCGCCCGAGAGCGGCGGCGCACCCGTGCCCGCGTTCGGCGGCGTGGACCTCGGCGGCCCGCATCCACTGGCGGTCATGCTCGGATTGGAGACCGCCACCGCGCCCACGCTCAGCGAGGTCGAGCGCATCTACCTGGGCGGGTATCTCGCGGCGCTGCAGAGCCTGCCGGTCAGCGGGGTGCCGGTGCTGCCGGCGACCGCGCCGATCTCCGAACGCAGCCGGGCATGGATCGACGGCCTGCTGGGCGGGATGTACTCCCGTGGCGCGCAGCCGCTCCCGACCGGGTTCGCGGCGGATTCGATCGGCTTCGCGGCGGACGTGAGCACGGGTTTCACCGGCCGGTCCGAGGGCGGCCAGAGCGCGGAGGCTCCGGCGCGGACCGTCACGATCCTGTGGGCCTCGCAGACCGGGACCGCGGAGGATCTGGCCGCCGCGCTGACGACTCATCTCGTGGAGTCGGGCTTCGCGCCGCGGCTCCTGGACATGGACTCGGCCGAACTGTCCGATCTCACCGGCGATGTGCTGGTCATCAGCAGCACCTTCGGCGACGGCGGGCCGCCGGACAATGGCGCGGACTTCTGGGAACGATTGAACGACAGCGCGATCCGGCTGACCGGGATGCGCTTCGCGGTGTTCGCGCTCGGCGACTCCGCCTACGACGACTTCTGCGGCCACGGCCGCAAGCTGGACGAACTGCTCGCCAAGCGCGGCGCGGCCCGCCTGCTGCCCCGCGTGGACAGCGAACCCGACCACGAGGACGCGTCCGCGGTCTGGTTCGACGCCGTGACCGGCGTGCTCGCGGACGCGGCGGGCGACGCGGCCACCGATGACGGGAACCGAGGCGGGTCCGGTGTGGGACCGCGGGGCGGAAATTCCACACCGCCGTTCGGTGCTCCGGGCGGCCGGGGTTCCGGCGGGACGTCCGTTGGCGACACACCCACCTGGAACGCTGCCGGTAGTTACGACGTGCGTGGCGGCGCGGGCGCTTCGAGTCCGCTCGGACACGGTGCCGGCCGCTCCGGAAGTGCCCGGGGCGCGACGGCTGTCGCTCCGGGTCGGGCACGCGCCGCGGCGCCTTTCACCCGGAATTCTCCGGTGCTCTCGAAACTGGTTCGCAATGAATTGCTTTCCCGCGAGAGTTCCGGGAAAGAGGTTCGGCAGTTCGGATTCGATCTGAGCGATCCGGAGACCACCTACGAGGTCGGGGATTCGCTGGGCATTCGGCCCGCGAATTGCGAGTCGCTGGTGCGGGAATGGCTGGCGGCGACCGGTCTCGAAGGTCGCCGGCTGATCGAGATCGACAATGGCGAGGTTCCGCTGGCGGAGGCGCTGCGCACGCATTACGACATCACGCGGGTGAGCACGGATCTGTTGTCGTTCGTGGCCGGACACAATGCCGATCCGCGGCTGGCCAAGCTGTTGCGGCGCGACAATCGCAATGAGCTGGACGGATATCTGTGGGATCGGCAGGCGGTGGACGTGCTGCGCGATTTCCCGGTGCGGGCCGATCTGGTGGAGTGGCTGAGCACGCTGAAGAAGCTGCAGCCGCGCCAGTATTCGATCTCGTCGAGTCCGCTGGTGAGCCCGGACGAGGTGCAGCTGACGGTCGGCGTGGTGCGCTACGGCGATCCGGCGGCCATCGGGTCGGCGGCCCGGCGCGGCGGCGTGAGCTCGACCTTCCTGGCCGATCGCGCGGACGCCGAGGTGCCGATCTTCCTGCAGCGGGCCCCGCACTTCCGGCCGCCGCTGGACCCGGCCGCGCCGATGATCATGGTGGGCCCGGGCACCGGCATCGCGCCGTTCCGCGGCTTCCTGCAGGAGCGCCGGGCGCTGGGCTGCACGGGCCGCAACTGGCTGTTCTTCGGCGATCAGCACGCGAAGGACAATTTCTATTACCGGGCCGAGCTGGAGGACATGTTCCGCTCGGGTTTCCTGACCCGGCTGGATCTGGCGTTCTCCCGCGATCAGCGGGAGCGGATCTACGTGCAGCACCGCATGATCGAGCACGGCGCCGAGTTGTGGGCGTGGCTGCGTGAGGGCGGGCATTTCTACGTGTGCGGTGACGCGGCGCGAATGGCGAAGGATGTGGACGACACCTTGCTGAAGATCGCGCGCATTCACGGGAAGCTGAGCGAGGACGGCGCGCTGGCCTTCAAGAAGCAGTTGGTGGCGGAGAAGCGGTACGTGCGCGACGTGTACTGACTGGTTCGATTCCGGCACCCCGAATGTGAAACTGTGGTATTTGTAACTCGCCCGTCCAGTCTCACAGGTGGGCGAGCCGTCCCCGCGACGGCTGCCAGCAGCACGGAGGGCCGGGAGCGTGAACGGTCGGATCAGTCGAATCACCGGACGAATCGCGGTGGCGGCCCTCGCGGCCGCCGCGACCCTGAGCCTGGGCTGCGTGCCCGCCGGCGCGGAACCCACCACCCCCGCCGCCCCGGTCGCCCCCGGCGTCAGCGTCCCCGACTTCAAGACCGAGGACGGCTCCTACATCAAGAGCGTCGCGGCCACCGACAGCCGCCACGTCGTCTTCACCGTCTACTCCGCGGCCATGAACCAGACCTTCCCGGTCGACGTGCAGCGCCCCGAGAACATCGACGACGCCCGCCCCACCCTGTACCTGCTCAATGGCGCGGGCGGCGGCGTGGACGCCGCCACCTGGCAATTGCGCACTGACGCACTGGATTTCCTGGCCGACAAGAACATCAATGTCGTGCAGATCATCGGCGGCGCGTTCACCTGGTACACCGACTGGGCGCAGGCCGACAAGTCGCTCGGCGTCAACAAGTGGTCCACCTACCTCGGCAAGGAGCTGCCGCCGCTGATGGACGCGGCGCTGGGCAGCAATGGCAACAACGCCATCGCCGGGATCTCCATGGCCGGTCTGCCCGTGCTGAACTCGGTCATCTTCAACCCCGGCCTGTTCAAGAGCGCGGCCGTGTACAGCGGCTTCTTCCAGACCATGACGCCGATGGGCCGCGAGGCCATCAAGATGGTCACCGAGCTGTACGGCGGCGGCAAGGTCGAGAACATGTGGGGCCCCGAGGGCAGCGCCCAGTGGGCCGCCAACGACCCCACCCTCAATGCCGAGAAACTGCGCGGCACCAACCTTTTCATCTCCACCGGCAACGGCATCCCGGGCGCGTTCGACATGCCCGGGGCGCGCGGCCGCATGGAGAAGCCCGAGGACACCGCCAAGACCGTCGCGCTGGGCTCGCTCATCGAGGCCAATTGCGAACTGTCCACGGTGATCCTGCAGAAGCGCCTGGAATCCATGCGCATTCCCGCGACCTTCGAATTCCGCAGCAGCGGCACCCACATCTGGGGCTACTGGCAGGACGACCTGAAGGCGTCGTGGCCGGTGCTCGCGCAGGGTCTGTTCCCGCCCGCGTAACCGCCTACACGACAGGCGGATTGACGCGCGCGAAGTCCCCCGGCCCGTAGTACGGGTAGTAGGGGTAGGGCGGCGTCACCGCGCTCGCCTTGTCCAGTCGGCCGATCTGCTCGGCGTCGAGGCTCCAGCCCACCGCGCCCAGGTTCTGGCGCAACTGCTCCTCGTCACGCGCGCCGACGATGACGGTGGCCACGGTCGGGCGGCGCAACAGCCAGTTCAGGGCGATCTGCGGGACGGTGCGGCCGGTTTCGGCGGCGATCTCGTCGAGCACGTCGACCACGTCGTAGAGCAGCTCGTCGTCGACGGGCGGCCCGGCCTCGGCGGTCTTGTGCAGGCGGCTGCCGGGCGGAAGCGGTTGGCCGCGACGGATCTTCCCGGTGAGCCGACCCCAGCCGAGCGGGCTCCAGACCACCGCGCCGACACCCTGATCCACACCGAGCGGCATGAGCTCCCATTCGTAGTCGCGCCCGGCGAGCGAGTAGTAGACCTGATGCGCGACATAGCGCGGGAAGCCGTGCCGGTCCGCGGCGGCCAGGGATTTCATCAGCTGCCAGCCCGCGAAGTTGGAGGCGCCCACGTAGCGGATCTTGCCGGAGCGCACCAGCGAGTCGAGGGCGGAGAGCACTTCCTCGACGGGCGTGCCCGCGTCGAAGGCGTGCAGCTGGAACAGGTCGATGTGCTCGACGCCGAGCCGGCGCAGCGACCCCTCGACCGCCGAGATCAGCCGGGCGCGACCCGATCCCGCGTCGGCCGGGCCCGGTCCGGTGGGCAGGGTGGCCTTGGTCGAGATCAGCACGCGGTCGCGGCGGCCCCGGATCGCCTCGCCCAGTACCTCTTCCGAGGCGCCGTCCGAGTAGACGTCGGCGGTGTCGAACAGGGTGACGCCCGCGTCCAGGCTGATGTCCACCAGGCGGCGGGCCTGGGCCGCGTCGGTGTCGCCCCAGGCCGAGAAGAGTTCGCCGCGGCCGCCGAAGGTGCCCGCGCCGAAACTCAGGGCCGGAACCAGCAGACCGGATGCGCCGAGCCGGCGGTATTCCATGATCACCACTCCTAACGGAACCATAGTTTCATTAACACCGGACGCTACACTCGTCTCGCCGCAAACGGAACTGGAGACCCGTTATGAATCAGGACACAACGAGCCCCGGCTCGGTCCGCCCCGGTGGACGCACCGCGCGCGTCCGCGAATCCGTGCTGCGCGCCGCGGGCGACCTCCTGGCCGAACACGGCTACGCCACCCTCGATCTGGCCGAGGTCGCGGCCCGCGCCGAGGTCGGCAAGACCACCGTCTACCGCCGCTGGCGCAGCCCCGCCGGACTGGTCGCGGACCTGCTCGCCGATATGGCCGAAACCTCACTCCCCCACAGCGATACCGGCACCCTGCGCGGCGACCTGCTCGCCAATGCGCGGCTGGTCGGGAAGACCCTCACCGACCCCCGGCAGGGCCGCCTGTTCCGGGCCGTCATCGCCGCCGCCACCAGCGACGACACCGCGGCAGCGGCGCTGCGCGCCTTCTACGACACCCGGCTCACCGAATGGTCACCGTGCGTCGAAGCCGCCGCCGCCCGCGGCGAGGTTCCGGCCGGAACCGACCCGCGCGCAGTGCTTTCCGCCGTCTCCGCCCCGCTCTACTACCGCCTGCTGGCCAGCGGCGACCCGGTCGACGAGGCCACCGTCACAGCCGCGGCGACGGCCGCCGCCCTCGCCGCCGAACAGGGCGTATTCGTCTCCGGCACCGGCCGATCCG
>NZ_JBHWHH010000021.1:0-57245 GCF_042732555.1 Nocardia sp. NPDC059764 | reverse complement strand
GCCCCTTCCCTTGTCTCCAAGAGCCGGGCGCGGGACGATTGCCGGATGAAGAACGACCGGCTGGACGAGCTGCTGGGGTTGCTCGACAACAACACTTGCATGCTCGAGGTTGTCCAGGACGAGCTGCTGGGCGAGGACGACCCCGACTAGAGGCAACAAGTTGCCAGCCCGATACCGTTGAGCCAAAGGATCTCCGCCACTTACGTTCTCCCGACTCGCGCACGGAATGTCGTGCCCGGGAAGGGAAAGGAACTCTGATGAAGGCGAGACCTCTGCTGGCGGCGGTGTGCACCGAGAAGAAGAACAGCGCGGGCCACAAGGGCTGGGTCTCGCGGTCCAATGTCGGCACGATCTGGCCCATCGTCTCCGACTGCCGAGTCCGGCGGTTCCGCCTCGCCGCGTCGCGGACGACACCGGCCGGGAAGCGTTTCCCCTGCTCACCCCCCGCGCCGGTCAGCAGTCCCAGTGACCGAGATCACCTGGTCATCGGCGGAATGTCTGGGTTACTGTCCAGTACGCAGGATGATCCACATCACACAACAGTAAGTGAAGCTATGAAACTGACGTATCTGTTGTGGGGGGCCGAACTGAAGACCAATCTGCACGACCGTGACCTGCGGCGAACCCTGGCCCGCTCCGGAGTCAGCGAACTGCAGATCAACATCCGCGACGAGTACGTCGCCGCAGCGGAACTCTGGTTCTGCACCTACGACACTCCCGTCGACGCCGTGGTGACCATGCGCGGTGTCGAGGACGCGGACTTCGTCACCTCGCTGCTGCGACCGCTCGCCGACCGCCTCGAGGGCTTCCTGGTCGACGAGTACACCCCGGTGGCCCCGCCTCGCACCGACAGCGGTGCCCGCGCGGAAGCCTTGGCGCGCATCGCGATCCTGCGCATTCCCCCGGGTATGCCCCGCGACGAGTGGCTGCGAGCCTGGATCGGGGACCACACCCGGGTCTCGCTGGAGAATCAGGCCGCCGTCGGTTACATCCAGAATCCGGTCCTGGCCCCCATGACCGCCGGCGCCCGCGCCGACGCCATCGTCGAGGAACTCTTCCCCATGGAGGCCATGTCCGACCCACATGCCTACTGGGGCAGCGGCGGCGACGACGCCGAACTGGAACGCCGCCTCTCCAATATGCTCGACAGCACCTCCCGCTTCGGCGCCGACCGTGACATCGACGTCATCCCCACCAGCCGCTACGTCTACTCGCTGCGCTGAGCCCGATAGATACCGTTGTGGGGTAATTGTTTCCAATGTCCCCTATGTCTGATATTTGCTGAGGCGGCGAAAACTGTTGCCACGGCAACCCACTGACGAACCATGAGGTTTCGGGCCGTGTCGAATATCCGTAAGTCCTTTCCCGGGTGTTACGTTCGGGCGGATTTGCATATTCGATCGGCTTGGTGACATGTGGGTCATTCGGATAGGTTGCCGCGCTGATCCGACACGGTGGGATGGCGCAATGCTGCAGGTGAATCCGGCGCTCGACGAACCCCGGGTACGACCGCCCTCGTTCGGGGCGCTGCTGAGCAGATTGCGGCGGGCTCGAAGAATCTCGCGGGAGCGGCTGGCATTCGGGATCGGGACCAGCGCCAGTTACATCGTGCATTTGGAGAAGGGGTACCGCACCCATCCCGGCATCGAGGTGGTCGAGGCGATCGTCAGATACCTGGACCGGCACAGCCCGATCTCGTCGGCCGAGCAACGGCACCTGCTGGACCTCGCCGGACTCGGCCAGACCGCGTTCCCGACCGCCGAGGAGCTGACCGCGGCGGTCAGCCCGGAAATGCGGCAGGTACTGGTTCTGCACGAACCCAATCCGGCCGCCTATCTGGATATCCGGGGCACCGTGCTGGCGTGTAACGAGAATTACCGGCGGGCGTTCCCCGGACTGGATATCGGCGTCAATCTGCTGCACTGGTATCTCACGGACGACAATTCCCGCCGGGTACTCCCGGACCTGGACAACGAGATCCGGTTCGCCGTCCAAGGATTGCGGGGACTGCTGTCCGACAACAGCGCCGCCGACGGGGCCCGCGAATTCCTCGCCGAGCTCTCCCGTTTCGACATCGTCAGAGAACTGTGGGACGAAGCCCCCGCCAGCTACGGCAGACCGGAGCCGGCGATGCGCCTGCGCGACCCCGGGACCGGCCACGAGTACACCATCAACGCCCAGCTCTACGGTGTCACCGACGACCCGACCTACCCGGGACGCATGCAGTTCTTCCTCGGTATCCGCCCCACGAACGCCCCACCCGCCGAAAACCGGTCCGACCCGACGCCACCGGCCGACCGGATCAGCGACCCGCAGGGTGAACCGCTCGAGCATCTGCCCGGCCTCGCCTGACAGATCGGCCCGCCGCGCATGAGTGTCAGGCTGTACTCGCGCGAGGACTCCTGCTAGAAATCCATCGTGCTCAATGCATTTGCGCGTTCCCTGGCCGCACTGTCCGTCACCGCCGCCGCGATCGTCACCCCCGCGACCGCGTTCGCCGCGCCGGTCGAACCGTCGGACTGCGCTCCCACCCTGTCCCCCACCGAGATCGACGAGATCGTGCGGCTCTCCGATACCGGCGCCCTCGCCGGTGATGACCAGCTCGCGCGGCTCGACGACGCGGTGGCCCGCGATCACGGCCTCACCGAGATCCTCGAACGCCACACCGACCGGCGCGGCACCTTCGCGACCGGCCTGGACACGGTGGAGCAGCTCGCCGTGATGCCGCTCCAGCACACTCCGCGGGCGTTCGCCGATCCGGAATACGCCCATCGGGTCAGCTTCGATCTGCTGCGCCGGTTCCTCGACAATGTGCACGCGGAATTCAGCGGCGGCACTCCGGAACCGCACTGGCGCAGCTATTTCGCCCTGGCCGCCGACTGCTCGGCCTCCCCCGCCCGCGTCGCGCTGGCCGGGTACAACGCGCACCTGGTGGTCGACCTACCCCGGGCCGTGGCCGCGGCGGGCTCCACTCCGGCCGATGCGGGCGACTACTTCACGATCGTCGCGGGGATCGCGAGCATCGGCGATGTCATCACCGAGCGCACCGACCGGATCTACCGCGCGACGCTGGCCCCGCTGTGGCGCTTCTACTTCCTCGGCGAGGGTCTCGACGCCGCGCTCGGTCAGGGGGTGGCGACCAAGCCGATGCTGGTGTTCGCCGATCTGGCGGCCAACACCACCATCTTCGCCAATGGTCTCGCGCTCGAGAATCCGTCGCTCGCACCGGCCGTGGAGGCGGAGATCGAGCTGGAACGCCGCACCGCGGAGTCCGCGTTCGACGTGCTGGCCCAATTCGACGCCATCTGACCGGCTCGCATTTTCCGGCCGGCTGTCACGAGGCTCCGGATGCCCGCAGCGCCTTCCGGTCGATCTTTCCGGTGGGATTGCGCGGGATCTCCGGCACGACGGCGATCTCGCGGGGCCGCTGGAACCGGGACACCCGGTCGTGCAGGAATGCTCGAAGCTCTTCGGGACCGATGTCCTGCCCCGGCGCCACGACGGCGTAGGCGACCAGCCGCTGCCCGTAGTCGGCATCCTCGATCCCGATCACCGCGGCGTCGCACACCGCCGGGTGGGTCGCGAGCACGTTCTCCACTTCCTGCGGATACACGTTCTCCCCACCCGAGACGATCATGTCGTCGGCCCGGCCCGCGATGAACAGCCGCCCGCCCGGGTCGAGGTACCCGAGGTCGCCGGTGCTGATCAGACCGTCGGTGCGGGCCTTGTCGCCGCCACCGGAATACCCCGCGAAACCCAACGCGCTGCCGACGTAGATCTGCCCGACCGCCCATGCGGGCAACCGGGACCCGTCCACGCCGAGGATGCGCACGTCGGTGCCGCTGACCGGGCGGCCCACGGTGCCGAGCGCGACACGCAGATCGGCCGGTGTGGCCAAGGTGCCGATGCCGACTTCCGAAGAGCCGTAACCGTTGTAGAGCACGTCGCCGAAGGTCGCGATGAACGCCTCGGCCACGGCGGGCGCCAGCGGCGCGCCCCCGGACAGCACCACGCGCAGCGACGCCAGGTCGTGGTCGGCGCGCTTCTCGGCGGGCACGGCCAGGATGCGTTGCAGCATCACAGGCACTCCGGCGAACATCTCGACCCGGTGGGCGGCGATCGTCGCCAGCGCGTTCTCGGCGTCGAATCGCCTGCGCAGCACCAGTTTTCCGCCCAGGGTGATCCCGAGCAGGGCGATGCCGAGGCCGAAGCCGTGGAACATGGGGATGCCGACGGCGATCACCGCGCCCGCGCGCAATCCGGTGCGATGGATCACGCTCGCGGCGGTGCCCGCGATCATCGACACCCCCGGTTCGCGCGGCACCCCCTTGGGGATGCCCGTCGTGCCGGAGGTCAGGATCACCAAGCGGCCCGACGCCTTTCGCGCGGGGGCCGCGACGCCCATCCGCAGCCAGGCGTCGACGCTCGGGGCTATGGATCCGGCCGACCCGAAGCAGATCACCAGCGGTCCGGTGTAGCCCGCCGACCGCAGGACGGGCACGAACTCGGCATCGCAGAGCACCGCCGCCGGGTGATGGCGGTCGAGCGTGCGACTCAGCGCCTCGGCGTGGAAATCGGTATTGAGCAGCAGCGCGTCCGCGCCGGTGGCCAGCACCCCGAACAGCCCGGCGACGAAATACCGGCTGTTGCGGCACATCACCGCCACCCCGTCGCCGGTGCCGGCGCCGATCACGCGCTGCAGTCCGCCCGCCACGGCGTCGACGGTCGCCGACAGTTCCGCGTAGGTGACCGTGCCGCGGTCGTCGACCACCGCGGTCCGATTCGGCCACCGGGCCGCGGACAGGGACGGCAGGACCGGGGGGTTCGTGCGGTGGCCGGCCAGCGCGCAGCTCATGCGCACCGCCGCCCCGACCCCGACCGGGCGCAGCACCTGCGCCTCGGTCAGCGCCACTCCCAGCGCTATCCCGTTGCGCGCCAGCTTGATCCGACTCATCGCTGTCCCCCCGCACTCGCGGCCTCGGTGTCGCGGGTGGCCCGCGCCCACACCCGCATGAACGCGGCCATCGGGCCCGGCAGGGCGGTGGACATCACGTCGGCGGGCCACACCCACCAGGGGGCAAGGGCGCGCGGACGCCGCACGATGGCGCGGGCGACGATCTCGGCCGCCTCCTCCGGATACAGTCCGGGCAGCACCCGCATGATCGGGGTCGGCGCGCTCATCCGGGTGTACATCAAGGCCATGTAAGCGGTGGTGACGGTGAGGCCGTCGGCCCGCAATTCCGGTGTGACACTGCGCAACCAGACGTCGAAGGCCCCTTTGGACGCCTGGTAGGCGCCCCAGCGCGGGCCGGGCGCGATTCGCACGCCGACGGTGGAGATATTGATGATCTGGCCGCGGCCCGCCTCCCGCATGGGCGGCAGCAGACCCAGCAGCAGCCGGATCGGGCCCAGATAGTTGATGCCCATGGTGCGTTCGAAGTCGTGGAAGCGGTCGTACTGCAGGTGCAACGACCGCCGCATCGACTTGCCCGCGTTGTTCACGATCACATCCAGCGCGCCGTGCCGCTCGGTAATGGTCTTGGCCAGCTCCCCGGCCGCGACCTCGTCCGTCAGGTCCGCCGGATAGGAGAAGGCGCGCCCGCCCTTCGAATTCAACTCCGCGGCAAGGGCTTCCAAGCGCTCCGCGGTCCGCGCCACCAGCAGCACGGTCGCGTCGGCGGCGGCCAGCTCGCGAGCCACCGCCTCGCCCAGCCCGAAGGACGCGCCCGTGACGAGCACGGTCTTGCCGGACACCGCCCGCCGCAACGCTTTCCGATCGGAGGACCGCGGCGGGTTGACCGCCCGGTCCAACGTCATCCGGGCCGCGCGCACGACCGGGTTCTCACTGTTCGTCATCGCTCTTCCTTTTCCGCCTCGAGGGTCCCCGCCCCGGCGACCGCCTCGAGGGTCCGTAAACCGGCGATCTGTATCCGCGCGGCCAATCGCACGGTCTCGTCCCAGCCGCGGGCGTGCAGGTGGTGCCGCACACTGGTGAAGTTGTCGGCCAGACCGGTGATCACCGACCACAGCGTCGCCACCACGGTCCCGGTGTCGATCTGCGCGCCGAGGCCCGGAATCCGCATCCGCTCGACGGTTCGCAGAATCAGGTCGTAGGCGCGCGCGGCCGCGAGCACCAGCTGACCGCCCACCTCGTGATCGACGTCCACCTCTCCCGCCAGGACCGCCCAGATATCGAGCTCCCGCCCATACACCCGGTACATCTCGGCGTATTCCGTGGCGATCGCCACGAACAGGTCCTCGGGGTCCGCGAGGCTCTCGCACAGCGGCTCGATCTTCGCGACGAATTCCCCGAGTCGCTCGGCGTACAGGGCCGCGTACAGCGCTTCCTTGGTCGCGAAGTACGTGTACACGGTGCCCGGACTGATGCCCGCCCCTTTGGCCACATCGCGCATCTGCAGCGCGGCGTAGCCCTGCTCGGTCAGCAACCCTCGTCCGGCGTCGAGGATGTCGCCCCGACGAGCCTCGCGGTCACCCCACTTCGCGGCCATCTACCTGCCATTCTGAACACGGTTCATATTGAACACGGTTCAGAATGCAGTAGGTGTAACCAGGTGTCAACACCTGACTAGGAGAAGCGCTGTCCCGGAACGGGAGTGCGCGCACAGAGGCAGCGCAGCGAGAGGCTCCCCGAGTGCGGGAGGGGCGACGGGCCCCTCAGCGCGATTTGCGAACCAGAGCCACCCGCCGACGACGGCGACGGGCCGGGGCCGGCTGCGCGGAGCGGCGGGGCTTGCGGCCGTGGCGCAGCAGGATCATGAGCAGATCCTCCGCCGCGCGATAGTGCGGGATGTCGACCCACAGCCGCCAGAGGACCTCCGGGTCCCCGGCCTCCAGCACGGTGACACGGACCGGGAGGACGTAGGCGGCGATGCCGATATCGGAGAGCGCGAAAAGCACTCGATAGACGTGGGACTCGTCGAGGTCGGCGAGGATTCCCCACCCTCGCGCGTCGAGTCCGTTGCTCAAGCCCCGCGACGGGACCCAGTGCGGAGTCAGGCGCCCTACCGACCAGGGATCGGGGATCTCACGCGCCGCGGTCATGACGGCAGTCTATGCGCGTGAGCGAACCGGCGTCGCGGGTCGGCGTCGCGGCGCAGGTCGGGAGCGCTATCGGGTGGCGTCGTGGCGGACCGCGGTGACGGCCTTGCGGGCGGCGACCTGGACCGGGTCCCAGACCGGGGAGAAGGGTGGCGCGTAGCCGAGGTCCAGGGCGACGATCTGGTCGACGGTGAGACGCGCGGTCAGGGCGACGGCGACGATGTCGATGCGTTTGCCCGCGCCCTCGCGGCCGACGATCTGTGCGCCGAGGAGGCGGCCGGTGCGGCGTTCGGCGAGCATCTTCACGGTCATGGGGGCTGCTCCCGGGTAATAGCCGGAGCGGCTGGTGGATTCGATGGTGACAGTGACGAATTGCAGGCCGGCGGCGAGGGCGTCGCTCTCGCGCAGACCCGTTCGAGCGACCTCCAGATCGCACACCTTGCTGACCGCGGTGCCCACCACGCCCGGGAAGGTGGCGTAGTCACCGCCCACGCCGGAACCGATGATCTGGCCGTGCTTGTTGGCGTGGGTGCCCAGGGGGATGTGGCGTTCGGAGCCGGAGACGAGGTCGAGCACCTCCACGCAATCGCCTCCCGCCCAGATGTTCTCGTGCCCGCGCACCCGCATGGCGAGATCGGTGAGCAGACCCCCGGACTCCCCCAGCGGGAGACCCGCCGCGCGGGCGACGCCGGTGGCGGGGCGGACACCGATGCCGAGAATCACGACGTCGGCGGGATATTCGGCGTCGGCGGTGGCGACGGCGGTGACGCGCCCCCGTTCGTCGGTCCGGACGGCGGTCATCTCGGTGTCACCGATGACGTCGATACCCATGCCCTGCATCGATTTCCGGATCAGCGCGCCCATATCGGGATCGAGGGTGGACATCGGCTCGGCGCCCCGGTTGATCATGGTGACCTGGAATCCGCGATGGATCATCGCCTCCGCCATTTCCACCCCGATGTATCCCGCGCCCACCACCACCGCGCGCCGCCCCGGAATCGATTCGAGGGTGTCGATGAGCCGCTGACCGTCATCGAGGGTCTGCACACCATGCACCCCGTCGGCGTCGATACCGGGCAGCTCGGGCCGGATCGGCGTCGCACCGGTGGCGATCACGAGCTTGTCGTAACCGATCCAGCCTTCCTGCCCCGCGTCGAGCGCACGGAACCGCACCCGCCGCCCGGCCACATCGATCTCCACCACCTCGGTCCGCAGCCGCAGATCGATATCCCGCGCCCGATGCTGCTCCGGCGTCCGCGCGACGAGCTCATCCGGCCCACCGACTTCCCCACCGACCCAATACGGAATCCCGCACGCCGAATACGAGGTGAAATGCCCCCGCTCGAAGACGACGATCTCCAACTCCCGCACGCTCTTCAGCCTGCGCGCCTGCGAAGCCGCCGCCATCCCCGCCGCGTCCCCACCGATGATCACCACGCGTTCGCTCATGACTGACACCGTACGAGGTCACGGCCCACGAAACCGGGACCAACCTGTTCCGCCGCGGGGCGCGGCCGTCGGAGGCCCAGCGCAGGACGCCCTCGCTGACGGTTCCGCGCCGCCGCGCTCCCCCGTATCCACTCCGACGGCCACCGCTGCCACCGGCAGCGCACAACACGGCAATTTACCGGGCTTGACGCCGGTACCGATGCGCTGGTGCGGCAATGCCCCTTGGGCGGCCCGAGTCAATTGCCTTGGGCGGCAACAGCTTGCCGACGCGGCAGCTTAGGTGATGACCTGCCGCAAATCAATGGCAAGCCGAAATGCGATACGGCACAGAATTAGCCAAGCGTCCGGTTCTGCCCTCAGGTAAGCTACTCGCCAGTATTCGATTCAGGTTACGGTCCAGCGTGGGCTCGATGGACGGTCCGACGGGGAGGTCGGGCGCAGCGAGGCAGGGTAGGTGCAGGTGTTGATCAGAGGGCTGAGATTGCCATTCGCCGTGCGGTGCGGCGTGATATCGATGGGCCGCACCGGGCTGAACTCGAATGTCGTTGCGCGCGAATCGATGCGGGGCATCACATCCTAGCAACGCGCGGGGCTCGATCCCGCACATCACTTCTCGGGGGGGACTCGAGCTACCGAGGAGACTCTGTGTCTGGCATTGCCACTGCCGTGAATATCCCCGAGCGCAGCCTTTCCGGCTTGCCGCTCCTGGGAATTCGATCCCGGCTGCGTCGACCTCCGCCCGATCGGGCAACCTCGAACAATCTCTAAAACTCTTGGTGTAGTAGACATTTCACACATGCGCGCGGTGCCGTTGCGCGCAGGTGCGTGCTCGTCGTGAGGAAGGATCTCGAGTAGTGACCCGATCAGATTTCCCCGTAGCTGTCGTTGGAATGGCGTGCCGGCTGCCGGGAGTTGCTGATCTCGACGACTTCTGGCGGCTACTCGGCGAGGGACGCGCCACCGTCGGCGCCGCCCCGGCGGCGCGCGCGAATCTCAGCGAACGCGCGAGTTTCCTGGATTCCGTGAGCGATTTCGACGCGGAGTTCTTCGGCATCGCCCCCCATGAGGCCCGATCGATCGATCCACAGCAATTGCTCGCGCTGGAGCTGAGCTGGGAAGCCCTCGAAGACGCGGGGCTGGCCGATGTGGCCCGCGAATCGCGCCGGGGCGGGGTGTTTCTCGGTTGTACCAGCGGTGACTTCGCGGAACTCGTCAACGCCGCCGAAGGGCCCGGCATCACGCGCCACTCCCTGTGGGGCGCGACGCGCGGAATCATCGCCAACCGGGTTTCCAACTATTTCGGTTTCACCGGCCCCAGCCTGTTGGTCGACAGCGCCCAGGCCTCCTCACTGGTCGCGGTGCACCTGGCGTGCGAGAGCCTGCGGGCGGGTGAAACCGATATCGCATTGGCCGGTGGCGTCAATCTGATCCTCTCGCCGACCAGTGGTGAACGGATCGAACACTTCGGCGCGCAGTCGGCACAGGGCCGGTGCTATACCTTCGACTCGCGCGCGGACGGATTCGTGCGCGGCGAAGGCGGTGGCGTGATCGTGCTGAAGCCGCTGGCACAGGCGATCGACGACGGCGACCGGATTCACGCCGTAATCCGTGGTAGCGCGGTCAATACCGGCAATGAGCGGCGGGTGTTGAGCGCGCCGAGTCGCGAAGCGCAGGTCGCCGCGATTCGCTCCGCGCTCGAGGCGGCCGATGTGCCCGCCGATTCCGTGCAGTACGTCGAATTGCACGGCACGGGAACACCGGCGGGCGACCCGGTCGAGGCCGCCGCACTCGGCGCGACATATGGCTCCGATCGCGAACCGAATTCGCCGCTGGCGGTGGGGTCGGTCAAAACGAATGTAGGCCACCTGGAGGGCGCCGCCGGGATCATCGGCCTCATCAAGACCGCGCTGTGTCTGCGCCACCGCGAACTCGTGGCCAGCCTCAATTTCGAGCGGCCCAATCCGGCTATTCCCCTGGATGATCTGTGCTTGCGTGTGGTCAGCGAACCGGAGCAGTGGGCTGCGACCGCCATTCGGCGGGCGGGCGTCTCCGCATTCGGTATGGGCGGTTCGAACGTTCACTTGATCCTCGACGAGGCTCCGATCGCGGACATCGCGACAACAACCAGCAAGCCCGAAGACGCCGCCGAGGTGCCCATCATGCTCTCCGCGCGCGATGAGGTCGGCCTCCGCGCGCAAGCGAGTCGGCTCCGTGACTGGCTGGTGCGTCACCCGGAACTCGCCCTTGTCGACGTGGCGTATTCACTGCTCACCGCCCGCGCCCAGATGCCTTGGCGGGCAGAATTTTCCGTGTCGAGCAGCGAGCAGCTACTGGTCGTGCTGGGAACGCTCGCCGAGCACGGCGGCGGTTCGGACCGCACCGGACTGCCGGTGGACTTCACGGCTGGGGCGACCGGTGTCCGGGTAGACCTGCCGCCGTATGCATTTCACCGCCGGGAGAACTCCACCGAGCTCGAATCCGTCGATTCGCCGCCGGTAGCGCCCGCCCCGACGGTCCTCGCGCACCAGCTGCGAGCGATGCCCGAATATCAGCACCGCGCCGCGGTTCTCGCCGTGGTCCGCGAGCAGGCCGCCGCGGTCCTCGGGTACGAATCGGCCGAGTCGATTCGCGGCGACCTGCCGTTCACCGATCTCGGGTTCGACTCGCTCAGTGGCGTGGAACTGCAAAAACGCCTGACCCGGGCGACGGGTGTGGAATTGCCGCCCTCGCTCGTCTTCGATCACCCCACCGCCACCTCGGTGGCCGACCTGCTGAGGTCACGCGCCACCGCGTCCGGTGAGAAGCGCGGCCGGGTCACGCGGCGAACCTCCTCGGACGAGCCGATCGCGATCGTCGGCATGGGTGCGCGGTTCCCCGGTGGTATCTCCTCCGCCGAGGACCTGTGGGACCTGGTCGCGGCGGGGCGCGACGCGATCGGTGATTTCCCCGCCGATCGCGGTTGGGATCTCGATCGCCTCTACGATCCCGACGCCGACAAGGCGGGCACCGTCTACACGCGACGAGGTGGCTTCCTCAGCGGCGCAGGTGATTTCGATCCCGGCTTCTTCGGGATCAGCCCGCGCGAGGCACTGGCGATGGATCCGCAGCAGCGGGTGTTCCTCGAAACCGCGTGGGAAGCCCTCGAAGACGCCGGAATCGACCCGACCACACTGCGCGGCAGTGATACCGGTGTCTTCGTGGGAGCCTGCGCGTCAGGGTATTCCGGTCTCGTCACCGGCGAGCTGGAAGGCTTCCGGCTGACCGGCACCTCGCACAGCGTCATCTCGGGGCGGCTCGCCTACATCCTCGGCCTGGAGGGGCCGGCGGTGACGGTGGACACCGCGTGCTCCTCCTCGCTGGTGGCGCTGCACTCGGCGTGCCAGGCATTGCGCAGGGGCGAGAGCTCTCTGGTTCTCGCCGGAGGCGTGACCATCGCCGCGACTCCCGACCTGTATGTCGATTTCTCTCGGCAGCGCGGGCTGTCGCGCGACGGCCGCTGCAAGGCCTTCTCCGCCGCTGCCGACGGTGTCGGCTGGTCCGAGGGATCGGGGGTGCTCGTTCTGGAGCGGCTCTCCGACGCTCGCCGGCTGGGACACGACGTCCTGGCGGTGGTGCGTGGTAGCGCGGTCAACCAGGACGGTGCGAGCAATGGGCTCACCGCACCCAATGGGCCGTCGCAGCAACGCGTGATCGAACAGGCCCTCGCCGACGCCGGTATCTCGGCGGCCGATGTGGACGCCGTCGAGGCGCACGGCACCGGTACTAGACTGGGCGATCCGATCGAGGCACAGGCGCTGATCGCCGTCTACGGACAGGCTCGCGGCGACCGGGAACCCCTGCGGATCGGTTCGCTCAAATCGAATATCGGCCATACCGTCGCCGCCGCCGGCGTCGCCGGTGTGATCAAGACCGTCCAATCGATGCGGCATGGACGACTGCCGCGCACCCTGCATGCGGAAACGCCGTCCCCGCATGTGGATTGGAATGCGGGTGCGGTACGGCTGCTGGCCGAGGCCGAACCGTGGGAGCGCGGGGAGCGGCCGCGCCGGGCGGGGGTGTCGTCGTTCGGGATCAGCGGAACGAACGCGCATGTGATCCTCGAGGAAGCGCCCGTCGACGCGGCGACATCGGACACTGCGCGCGGCGGCTCGGATCTCCCGAACACGAGCGCGGTGCCGCTGGTCGTCTCGGGGAAGAGCGACGCGGCGCTGCGCGCACAGGCCGCCCGCTTGCGACTGTGGTTGTCGGAACGTCCGCAGCTGGATGTCGCCGAGGTCGCCGGTGCGCTGACTTCGACTCGGGCGCAACTCGATTCGCGCGCGGTGGTGTTCGGACGCGACCGGGACGAGCTGCTCGAGCGGTTGCGGGCCGTCGCCGATGCGGGCAGTGGCGCAGACATTGTCACCGGAACCCTCGTCGCGGGCCAGACCGCGTTTCTGTTCACCGGACAGGGTGCCCAGCGAGTCGGCATGGGCGCCGACCTCTACAGCGCTTTCCCTGCCTTCGCGACCGCACTGGACGAGGTGTGCGCACACCTCGATCCGCTCCTCGGGCGGTCACTGCGTGAGGTGATGTTCACCGATGCCACCGGCGTGCTCGATCGCACCGAATGGACGCAACCCGCGCTCTTCGCCTTCGAAGTCGCGCTGTACCGGCTGCTGGAATCGTTCGGAACGGCGCCGGACGTCCTCGCGGGCCACTCCATCGGCGAACTGTCGGCCGCCCACGTGGCCGGAGTGCTGTCGCTGCCCGACGCCTGCGCACTCGTGGCGGCCCGCGGCCGGTTGATGGGCGAACTCCCCGAGGGCGGGGCGATGCTCGCCGTCGCCGTCGACGAGGCACGAGCTAACGGCATCATCGCCGGACACGATGGCCTCCTCTCGCTCGCCGCGGTCAATGCCCCGGCCGCGACGGTGCTCTCCGGTGACTCCGACGCGATCGACGCGGTCGAACGAGACATGGCCGCCGAGGGAATACAGACCACCCGGCTGCGCGTCAGCCACGCTTTCCATTCGGCACGAATGGATCCGATGCTGGCGGGATTCCGCACGATCGCGGAGAGCCTCACCTATCACCCGCCCCGGGTGCCCATCGTTTCCACCGTCATCGCAGACCTGGCGGGCGAGACCATCGCCACCCCCGACTACTGGGTGCGGCAGGTGCGGGACGCCGTCCGCTTCGCACCCGCGATCGCCACCCTGCTCGCGAGCGGAGTGCGGCGATTCGTCGAAGTGGGACCGGATGCCATTCTCAGCGCGGCGACCAACCGGTACCTGGCGATGGACCCGGCCATCGAGTCGTCGACCTCGGTCGTGGCCACTTCACGACGGTCGAATGATCAGGTACCGCAGCTGCTCTCCGCCCTGGCGCAGCTCCATGTCACCGGTGACCCCGTCGACTGGCGGCCACTGCTGCCCGCCTCGGATCGACGAATCCCGTTGCCGACCTATGCATTCCAGCATCAACGCTTCTGGCTGCGTCCGAGTCTCGCCGCAGGCACGTCCGGTCATCACCCGATTCTGACCGGTGTCGTCGGGGTCGCGGGCACCGATGAATGGTTGTTCACCGGCCGACTGTCCATGCGCGAACACCCGTGGATCACCGACCATGCGGCGCACGGCGTCGTGGTCGTCCCGAGTGCGGTCCTGGTGGAATTCCTGCTCATCGCGGGCATGCGAATCGACTGCGATGTGCTCGACGAGCTCACGCTGCAGGTTCCGATCGTGCCCGCCGACGACGATGAGATCGAACTCCAGGTCGCTGTTCGGGCGCCCGAGTCCGGGCGTCGGCCTTTCGACTTCTACTTCCGGAAGTCCGCGGATGCTCCGTGGGTACTCAATGCGACCGGCGCACTCGCGCAAGAACATTCGAGCGACTCGGAGGCATTGCGGTCGCTCGGCCAGGCGTGGCCGCCCGCCAATGCGGAAGCGCTCGACGCGACGCGGATTCCGAGCCTGATGACACAGGGCTCCGGGCTCGAATACGGCCCGGCGTTCGGTGGCGTCCATGCCGTGTGGCGACAGGCGGACGCTGTCTTCTCCGAGATCTCCCTGCGCGCCGAGGTGGGTGACGCGGCCCGTGCTTTCGGTCTGCATCCCACGCTGCTGGATATGACGGTGCATGCCGGACTCGCCGAATTGCTGTGGCGCGGAGTCGATCACGAACCGGGCTCGGGGAAATTGTTGTTCCGCTGGGGCGGTGCGCGATTCCACCGGCCGATGGCCGACCGATCGGCGCAGCCGACATCGCTTCGAGTCGCCGCCGTCGCGACGGGGCCGGAGACCATCTCCGTCGGCGCGGTCGATTCCTTTGGCCGGCCGATCGTTTCGGTGGATGCCGTCGTCATGCGCCCGTACGACGTGCGACGGTTCTTCGAAGGACTGTCCGAGAACACGGCCGATCTGTATCAGGTGCGTTGGGAGCGCGCGGGCGGCGAGGTCGTCGGCGACGAGGAGCGAAATCCGACAGCGGTGGCGTACCGTCCGGAGCTCCTGGGCGAACCAGCCGATATCCGTTCGGCGGCCCGACGGGCCGTGAACGAGACGCTTGCCCGGCTGAATTCGTGGCTGCTGGACGAACGGCAATCGGATGCACAGCTGGTCGTCATCACCGCCGGCGCAATAGGAGTCGCCGACGAAACCCCCGATCTCATCGCGGCCGCGGTGTGGGGTGTGGTGCGCACCGCGCAGTCGGAGAATCCGGATCGCTTCGTCCTCGTCGACGAGGACCCGGCGGCGCCGTTGGATGCCGAAGCGCTGGTCGCCGTGATGCGTACGGGGCAACCGCAGGTCGCGATTCGCGGTTCCGAGGTGCTCGTACCACGATTGGTTCGCGCCGAGACCGACGACGCCGATGTCGACCGCACCCCGTTCGGAACCGGAACGGTGCTGATCACCGGCGGCACAGGCGGATTGGGCGCGTTGTTCGCCCGGCATCTCGTGACCGAGTACGGCGTCCGGAACCTGGCGTTGACCTCCCGCCGCGGCCCCGACGCTCCCGGTGCGGCGGCCCTGGTCGAAGAATTGGCAACCCTGGGCGCCCAGGCTCGGATCATCGCCTGCGACATAGCCGACCGTGAATCAGTACGACAGCTGGTGAGCGGTCTGGAACCGAGCGCGGTGATCCACGCCGCGGGTGTCCTCGACGACGGCACCATCGGCTCCCTGACCGCCGAGCAGGTCGACCGGGTCTTGGCGCCGAAGGTCGCGGGCGCGTGGAATCTGCACGAAGCGACCGAGGGCATCGACCTCTCCGCATTCGTGCTGTTCTCCTCGGTCGCGGGAGTGATCGGTTCGGCCGGGCAGGGCAACTATGCCGCCGCGAACAGCTTCCTGGACGCGCTGGCCGAGCGGCGACGCGCTGCCGGACTGGCTGCGACGTCCTTGGCCTGGGGACCGTGGGGCGAGGCGGGCGGAATGACGGGCGAGTTGGACCGCGTCGCCGTCGCCCGGTGGGATCGCCTCGGGCTCGGGCAGATCGAACGCGCCGTGGGACTGCGCCTGTTCGATGACGCACTCGCGCATCGTGCCGCGCGCCTGGTTCCGCTGCGTTTCGATGCCACCGCACTGCGTCGCGGATCCGACGGTCGCGCGCTGCCGCCGGTCCTGCGCGGGTTCGTACGGCGTCCCGCCGAGTCCGTGAAATCCGTTGGTGCGGTGGAGACATTGGCTGCGAGGCTGGCCGAGGCGGGTTCGGACCGCAGTGCCGACCTGACCCTGGAGACGGTGCGCGCCCAGGTGGCCGCCGTCCTCGGACATGATTCCGGTGACTCGATCGATGCCGAGACGCCGTTCCGGGAACTGGGCCTCGATTCATTGGGCGGAGTGGAGCTGCGGAATCGGCTCGGTAAGGCCACCGGTCTGTCTCTGCCCTCGACCCTGGTCTTCGATTATCCGACGCCCGCGGCGGTGGCGAAGCTGGTCCAGTCGAGAGTCGCGCCGGCGGCGACACCGGCGGCGAAGCCGGTGGCGTCGAACGCCGCACGCACCGATGAGCCGATCGCGATCGTCGGCATGGCCTGCCGCTACCCGGGAGGCGTCGAATCCCCCGACGCGCTATGGGATCTGGTGTTCGCGGGAAGGGACGCGACCAGCGAATTCCCGTCCGACCGCGGCTGGGAGCTGGACCGGCTGATCGACCCGGACCCCGACAACCCGGGCACCACCTATTCGGGTCGTGGTGGATTCATCACCGGCGCCGCCGATTTCGACGCGGGCTTCTTCGGAATCGGTCCCCGTGAGGCGGTCGCCATGGATCCGCAGCAGCGGTTGCTGCTCGAAGTGTCCTGGGAGGCGCTCGAACACGCGGGAATCGACCCGACCTCATTGCGCGGCAGCGATACCGGCGTCTATTCGGGCGTGATGTACCAGGACTACGAGTCGCTGACCCGCAACGCGGGTCCGGAGGTCGAGGGTTACGCGCTCACCGGATCGCTGGGCAGCGTGGTCTCGGGGCGGATCGGCTACGCCCTGGGACTGGAAGGCCCCGCGCTGACGGTGGACACCGCGTGCTCGTCCTCGCTGGTGGCGCTGCATCTGGCGTGCCGTGCGCTGCGGCAGGGGGAAAGCTCCCTGGCGCTGGTCGGCGGGGCCACGGTCATGGCCACGCCCGCGGTCTTCCTCGACTTCTCCCGCCAGCGCGGTCTCGCCTCGGACGGGCGCTGCAAATCGTTCTCCGCGGCCGCCGACGGCGTGGCGTGGTCGGAAGGTGCGGCCGTGCTGGTCGTCGAACGGCTCTCGGACGCACAGCGGCTCGGCCACACCGTGCTCGCGGTCGTCCGCGGCAGCGCGGTCAATCAGGACGGCGCCAGCAATGGTCTGACCGCACCCAACGGACCGGCGCAGGAGCGGGTGATCGCCGAGGCGCTGGCCGCCGCCGGTTTGACGGCAGCGGACGTGGACGCCGTCGAGGCGCACGGCACCGGCACCACCCTGGGCGACCCGATCGAGGCGCACGCGCTGATCGCCACCTATGGGCAAGCTCGCGGCGACCGGGAACCCCTGCGGATCGGCTCGCTCAAATCCAATATCGGGCATGCGCAAGCGGCCGCGGGCGTCGGCGGAATCATCAAGATGGTTCAGGCCATGCACCATCACGTGCTACCGCGCACCCTGCACGCGGACGAGCTTTCACCGCATGTCGATTGGTCATCGGGAGCCGTGCGGGTGCTCACCGACGCCGAGCCGTGGCCCGGCGGTGACCGGCTGCGCCGCGCCGGCGTCTCGTCCTTCGGCATCAGCGGGACGAACGCCCACGTCATCCTCGAGGAGCCGCCCGCGACCGCGGCCGAACCCGCCGTCGTCCCGGCGCATCCGAGCGTCGCCGCCCTGATGATCTCGGGGCGGTCCGAGGCGGCCCTGCTCGATCAGGCGGATCGGTTGCGGCAGTGGATGATCGAGCGCCCGGAACTCGCCGCGCGCGATGTCGCCTCGGCCCTGGTCGGCACCCGGGCGCGACTGGACTGGCGCGGCGGGGTCATCGGTCGCGACCGTGACGAACTGCTCGCCGGCTTGGCGGCCCTCGCCGACGGGCAGGCCACCACGACCGCCGTCGCGGGCACGGCGACACCGGGGCGAGTGGCGTTCCTGTTCACCGGGCAGGGCGCGCAGCGCCGCGGCATGGGTGCCGGGCTCTACCGCGACTACCCGGCCTTCGCGAGCGCCCTCGACGAAGTGTGCGCCGAATTCGACGGCCGTCTCGGCGGATCGCTGCGCGCGGTGATGTTCGATGCGCCCGAAAACGGGCTGAACCGAACCGAATTCACGCAGCCCGCGCTGTTCGCCTTCGAAGTGGCGCTGTTCCGGCTGCTGGAGTCCTTCGGCGTGATACCGGACGTGGTCGCCGGACATTCCATCGGTGAGCTCGCCGCGGCGTATGTCGCGGGCGTGTGGTCGCTGCCGGACGCGTGCGCACTGGTGGCGGCACGCGGACGGCTGATGGGTGGGCTGCCCGAAGGCGGCGCGATGCTCGCGGTGGCCGTCTCCGAGGCGGACGCGGCAGCGGTGGTGGCCGACTATTCCGATCGCCTCTCGGTAGCGGCGGTCAATGGGCCCGCCGCCGTGGTGCTCTCGGGCGATGAGGACGCCGTCGCCGAGGTCGACCAGCTGTTCGAGCAGCGCGGTGTCCGGACGAGTCGGCTGCGGGTCAGCCACGCGTTCCATTCGGCGCGTATGGACCCGATGCTGGGCGAATTCCGCACTGTGGCTGAGGGATTGACCTATCGGCAGCCGCTGCTGCCGATCGTTTCGAACGTCACCGGCACCGAGGCGGGCGACGCCGTCCGCGACCCGGAGTACTGGGTGGCGCAGGTGCGTGGCTGTGTCCGTTTCGCGCCGGGAGTGGACACCCTGATCGCGAGCGGTGTGCGGAAGTTCCTCGAAGTCGGCCCGGATGCGGTGCTCACCGCCATGACGTCGGCCTGTCTGGCGCAGCACCCCGAGGTGGAGTCGAAAGCCCTGGCGGTGGCGGTGTCGCGGCGGTCGATGGACGAGCCGACCGCGTTCGTCACCGCATTGGCGCGGGCGGACGCCGCCGGTATTCCCGTCGACTGGTCGCAGGCTCATGACCGGCCTGCTGTCCGTGTCGCCCTGCCCACCTACGCGTTCCAGCGTCAGCGCTATTGGGCCCGGCCCGTCGTGGCGAACGATGTCCGGCGTTCGGGACTCGAAGACGCCGGGCATCCGCTGCTCGGCGCGATCGTCCGGCTGCCGGGCTCGGAGCAGGTGGTGTTCACCGGCCGGCTGTCGCGAAGCGCGCAGCCCTGGCTCGAAGACCACGCGGTCGCGGGCACGGTGCTCTTGCCCGGCGCCGCCCTGGCGGAGCTCGCGCTGCATACCGGTGCGGTCACCGGGCGGCCGCGTCTGACCGAACTGGTGATCGAGGCGCCGCTGCCGATTCCGGCGGATGCGGGGGTCCAGCTGCGCCTGGTGGTGGGCGAACCCGACGAGTCGAACGGCGTGACGGCACAGTTCTATTCACGAGTCGAGAACGCCGGACCCGACGGCGAATCGCAGTGGACGCGCCACGCCTCCGCGACCCTCACCGACGACGCGTTCGCACCGTCGAACCCGGGCGGATCGCACGATTGGCCGCCCGCGGACGCCGCGGCGATCGCCGTCGAAGACGGCTACGCGGCACTGGCGGAACGCGGCTACCGATACGGGCCGGCCTTCCGAGGCGTGCGCTCGTTGTGGGCGCGTGCCGGTGAGGCGTTCGCCGAGATCGCACTGCCGGATTCGGTCCGCGACCAGGCCGGGGAGTTCGGGATCCACCCCGCCCTCCTGGATTCGGCGCTGCACGCGATCCTGCTGGGCGGGCTGATTCCCGCGCCGCCGAATGGTTCGGTCGCCGTTCCGTTCTCCTGGGAACACGTCGGCCTGCGTGGAATCGGATCGAACGCCCTTCGGGTGCACGCGAGGGTTTCCGACTCCGGGGGCGAGCGCATCAGCTTGACCTTCACCGACCAGGCCGGCTCGCCGGTCGGTGAGGTGGGGGCACTGACCCTGCGTGCCATCGCGGCGGGCGCACTCACCGAATCCCGGCGCGACCGCCTCGGCTACCACGTCGATTGGGTGGCCCGGCCGCAACCGGACGGCGGGACAGTGGATGTCGTCTGGGCCGGCACCGCACCGGACGGGGACTACGAGATCGCCACGATCGGCGAGCGCAGACATGTGGTCGCATCGATCGAACCGGCGACCACGACCGGATCCGTGCCGGAATCGGTGCGCCGGACGGTCATCGACGTCGCCACGCGAGTGCGGCGACTGTTGGACGGCGATGATCCCGTCGTGGTGGTCACCCGCCGGGCGGTCGCGGCCGAGGCCGGCGAGCGCATCGATCCGGCGAGCGCCGCCGTGTGGGGCCTGCTCCGCACCGCGCAGAGCGAGAACCCGGACCGGATCAGGCTCGTGGACATCGGCGGGGACGGCGCCCTGCGCGCAGGCGTGGAGTCGGCGTCGACGATCGCCGACGAATCCCAGCTGGCGGTGCGGGGTTCGGCGGTGTACGTCCCGCGAGTCACCCGCGACTCCGGCGCCCTGACCGCTCCCGACGGTGCGGCCTTTGCGCTGACCCTCCGTGACCGGGGAACCCTGGCCATGGAGAACTTCGGACTCGACGAAACCGCGGGCGCGACAACCGCGCTCGAGCCGGGCCAGGTCCGGGTGAGTATGCGGACGGTGGGCCTGAACTTCCGCGATGTGCTCATGGCGTTGGGCACCTACCCGGATCCGCTCGGCCGCATCGGCGGCGAGGGCGCGGGCGTCGTGCTGGAAGTCGGGGCCGACGTCACCGACTTCGCCGTCGGTGATCGCGTTTTCGGTTTCACCCCCGGTATGGGTTCGGTTGTCGTGGTGGATCGGCGACTGCTCGCACCGATGCCACGGGGCTGGTCGTTCGCACAGGCCGCCGCCGTTCCGATCGTGTACGCGACCGCCTACTACGGTCTGGTCGACCTCGCCGACGCCCGGTCCGGTGAGACGGTGCTGCTGCACGCGGCGACTGGCGGCGTCGGCATGGCGGCGGTGCAACTCGCCCGGCACCTGGGGCTGCGCGTCCTGGCCACGGCGAGCAAACCCAAGTGGAACGTACTGCGCGACATGGGTTTCGACGATCCGGATATCGCCGATTCCCGAACCCTCGATTTCGAACGGAGATTCCTGGAGCGCACCGGCGGCGCCGGCGTGGACATCGTGCTCGATTCGCTGGCAGGCGACTTCGTGGACGCCTCGCTGCGCCTGCTCCCCCGCGGCGGCCGATTCGTCGAGATGGGGATGATCGACCGTCGCGACTCGGTCGAGGTCGGAGCGACACACCCCGGCGTCCGCTACGCCAGTTTCATGCTGATGGAGGCGGGACCCGAGCGGCTGCGGGAGATTCTGGCAGCCCTCGTGGCACTGTTCGACCGCGGCGAGCTCACGCCGTATCCGATCACCGCATGGGATCTGCGGCGCGCCCCTGACGCCTTCCGCCACCTCAGCCAGGCCCGGGGTGTCGGCAAGAACGTGCTGACCGTCCCGACACCGCCGCGCACCGACGGAACCGTGCTGATCACCGGCGGCACCGGCGGTTTGGGGGTGGTGGCCGCGCGCCACCTCATCACCGACCACGGTGCGCGCAGGCTCGTGCTCGTGAGCCGACGCGGCATGGAGACGCCCGGTGCGGCGGAAGCGGTCGCCGAACTCACCGCACTCGGCGCGCATGTGGACGTCGTCGCGTGCGATGCGGCCGATCGGGCGGCGCTCGACCGGCTGCTCGCCACGATCCCCGCACGGCACCCGCTGACCATGGTCGTGCACGCGGCAGGTGTGCTGGCCGACGGCCTGCTCGCCACCATGACCGACGAGCAGATCGCACGGGTCCTGCGTCCCAAGGTCGACGCCGCGTGGAATCTGCACGAGGCCACCGCGGGTATGGACCTCTCGGCCTTCGTGCTCTATTCCTCGATCGCGGGGGTGCTCGGCACGGCGGGCCAGGCCAACTACGCCGCCGCCAACACCTTCCTCGACGCACTGGCGCACCTGCGGCACGCCGAGGGACTCCCCGCGACCTCCATCGCATGGGGGCCGTGGCAGCAGAGCAGCGGAATGACCGGCGATCTGACCGAAGCCGATCTGGCACGACTGCGACGGGAGGGCCTGCTCCCGTTGAATGCGGACGAGGGCATGGACCTTTTCGATGCGGCGACGACCACCGGCCGTCCCACCTCCGTGGCGGTCCGCATGGACCGCGACGCGCTCGGCGCGGGCGACCCGGCCGGTGTCCGCCCGATCATGCGGGCACTGTCCAGGCCGGCGGCCACCTCGGCGACAGTGCTGAAGCAGCGGGGGGCGGTGACCGAACCGGCGACGGCGGAGATCGCCGCCGATTCGGGACAGCTGGTCACCCGCCTGCTCGGTCGTTCGGCCGAGGAGCAGAAGCGGGTCCTGCTCGGCGTGATCGGCGTGCACGCGGCGGCCGTGCTCGGGCACACCGGCGCCGACACGTTGGAGCCGGATAAACCGTTCAGCGCGATCGGGTTCGACTCGCTCGGGGTGATGGAATTCCGCAACAGGTTGAAATCGGCTGCGGGAGTGCAGTTGTCGGCGACCGCGATGTTCGATCACCCGACCCCGGCGGCCCTGGCCGAGTTCCTCCGTCAGGAGTTGGTGCCCGCCGACGCGGCCGCGCGGGCGCTCGCCGCCGAAGTCGACTCGCTCACCGAAAGTTTCGCCGAGGCGGAACTGACCAGGTCGGAACGTTCCGACCTGGCCGAGAAGTTGTCCGCGCTACTACGCAAGCTCGAGGACGTAGCGGCCGATCGAACCGATCGCGGCCCGCTGCACCCACCAAGGGTGAACGACGCCGGCGATCTCGAATCCGCCGACGACGACGAGCTTTTCGAATTCATCGACAGCCTCTGAGCTGATGGACCAGGAGATTCTCTGATGGCTGACGACGACGAACTGCGCCGGTACCTCAAGAAGACGGCCAAGGAGCTGTACGAGACCAAGCAGCAGCTGCGCACGCTCACCGATCGAACGCGGGAACCGATCGCCATTGTCGGTATGGCGTGCCGGTACCCGGGCGGCGTGCGCTCTCCCGAGCAGCTGTGGCAGCTGACCGCGGACGGCGTCGACGCCATCGGCGGCTATCCGACCGATCGAGGCTGGGACCTCGAGCGGCTGTTCGACCCGGACCCCGACGCGGCGGGCACCATCTATACGCGCGACGGTGGATTCCTCGACGACATCGGTGATTTCGATGCCGCCTTCTTCGGCATCGGCCCCCGCGAGGCGGCGGCGATGGATCCGCAGCAGCGGCTCATGCTGGAGGCCTCCTGGGAGGCCCTCGAGGACGCGGGTATCGACCCGGCGGCGCTGCGGGGCAGCGACACCGGTGTCTTCGCCGGTGTCATCCATCAGCACTACGGCCCCCGCATCGGTTCCACGACCATCGGCGCGGAGACCGAAGGCCATGCCTACCTGGGTGTTTCGAACAGCGTCCTGGCCGGACGGATCGCCTACACCTTCGGCTTCACCGGCCCGGCGATCGCGGTCGACACCGCGTGTTCGTCCTCACTGGTGGCCATACATCTGGCCTGCCAGGCCTTGCGTCAGGGCGATACGGACGTGGCGCTGGCCGGTGGCGTCACCGTGATGTCGGACCCGTCGCTCCTGATCGCTTTCGCCCGGCAGCGGGCATTGTCCAGCGACGCCCGGTGCAAGGCGTTCGCGGCCGCCGCCGATGGCACCGGCTTCTCCGAGGGACTCGGAATGCTGGTGCTGGAACGACTCTCGGACGCCCAGCGCGCGGGCCACACCGTGCTGGCCGTCATTCGGGGAAGCGCGGTCAATCAGGACGGTGCGAGCAACGGCCTCACCGCGCCGAACGGCCCGTCCCAGGAGCGGGTCATCGCCCAGGCACTGGGCAATGCCGGACTGGAACCCGCCGACGTCGACGCGGTCGAGGCGCACGGAACGGGCACGATGCTCGGCGATCCGATCGAGGCGCAGGCGCTCATCGGCGTGTACGGCGCGGGACGCCAGGGTGAGCCGCTACATCTGGGCTCGCTGAAATCCAATATCGGTCACACCTCGGCCGCCGCGGGTGTCGGCGGCGTGATCAAGATGGTGCAGGCCATGCGCCACGGTGTGCTGCCGCGGACCCTGCATGTGGATGAACCCACGCCGCACGTGGATTGGTCGGCCGGCACGGTTCGCCTGCTTCAGGACAGCCACCCGTGGCCGCAGGGGGAACGCGTGCGCCGGGCGGGCGTGTCCTCCTTCGGCGCCAGCGGCACCAATGCGCACCTCATTCTCGAGGAAGCCCCTGCCCCGGCGGGGGCCGCGGCCGAGGCGGATCCCTCGCCGCGCGTCTCGGCCGACAGCGTCGCGCTCGTTGTCTCGGCCAAATCCGAAGCCGCGCTTCGTGCACAGGCGGATCGGCTGCGGCAGTGGCTGGCCGAGCGCCCCGACACGGATGTGCGCGAGGTGGCACATGCCCTGGCGAGCTCGCGGGCGCTGCTCGATTGGCGTGGCGCGGTCACCGGGCGTGACCGCGCCGAAGTGCTGAGCGGTTTGGCGGATCTGGCCACGGACGGGCCGAACGCGATCGTGGCGAAGGCTGATTCCGGTGCCACCGCGTTCCTGTTCACCGGTCAGGGTGCGCAACGCGTCGGGATGGGCGCCGGGCTCTACAGTGCGTACCCCGCGTTCGCCACGGCACTGGACGAGGTGTGCGCGGTACTGGATCGGCCACTGGGACGGTCGCTGCGGGAGGTGATGTTCACCGACCCCGAAGGCCTGCTGGACCGCACCGAATGGACACAGCCCGCGCTGTTCGCCTTCGAGGTGGCACTGTTCCGGCTGCTGGAATCCTTCGGTGTCACACCGGATGTGCTGGTCGGCCACTCGATCGGCGCGCTGGCGGCGGCACATGTCGCCGGAGTGCTGTCGCTGCCGCACGCCTGCGCGCTGGTGGCGGCCCGCGGCCGCCTGATGGGCGCATTGCCCGAGGGCGGCGCGATGCTCGCCGCGGCAATCGATGCGGCGCGCGCGTCCGAACTGATCGCGGCAGTGGCCGATCGAGTCTCGGTGGCCGCGGCGAACGGTCCCACCTCGACGGTTCTGTCCGGCGATGCCGAGGCGATCGAGAGCCTGGAGCGCGAACTCACCGCCGCGGGCATCCAGACCAAGCGGCTCCGGGTGAGCCATGCCTTCCATTCGGCGCGGATGGCGCCGATGCTCGAGAAGTTCCGCTCGGTCGCGGAGAAACTCGACTACCGCACCCCCAAGCTGCCGATCGTCTCGACCGTCACCGGAGAGTCGGCCGGTGATTCGGTGACCGATCCCGAGTACTGGGTGCAGCAGGTCCGCGCCACCGTTCGCTTCGCGCCCGCGATCGGCACCCTGCGCGCCGACGGGGTCCGCCGCTTCGTCGAAGTCGGCCCCGACGCGGTACTGACCGCGATGACCCGCGAATGCCTGGGCGAGAACACCGATCTCGCGGCCACCCCGGCGACAGTGGCCCTGGCGCGACGGTCGTCCGAAGAAGTCGGGCAGTTCGTCGCCGCCCTGGCGCAGCTGCAGGCGACGGGCGCGCGCGTCGACTGGCGCTCGACCTTCACCGAGCGCGGCACGGCTCCTATCACCCTGCCCAAATACGCTTTTCAACGTCGCCGCTACTGGCTGAACCCCGACCACGGTGCGGCCGCGGACATGTCGGACCATCCGATCCTGACCGGCGTACTCGGATTGGCCGGTTCGGACGAGTGGCTCTTCACCGGCCGACTGTCGGCGGCGACGCATCCGTGGATCGCCGACCACCTGTCGTACGGCGTGATGGTCCTGCCGAGCGCCACGCTGATCGAGTTCCTCCTCGTCGCCGGTGGCCGCATCGGTTGCGAGGCAGTCGAAGAACTCACCCTGCAAGCGCCGATCGTGCCCTCCGACGGCGCTGAGATCGAACTCCAGGTACTGGTGCAGGCCCCCGATTCGACCGGGCATCGCGCGTTCGAATTCTATTTCCGTACATCGACTTCCGACGAATGGATCCACAACGCGACGGGTTCGCTCGCCACGTCCGTCGGGCGCGAACCGGAAGTACTCTCCCGGCTGCGGGCGGAATCGTGGCCGCCCGCCGACGCACGACACCTCGACAGTGCCGCACTGCCCGCGCAGATCGCCGCGGACGCGGGACTCGAATACGGACCGGCGTTCCTCGGGGTACAGCAGGTGTGGGAGCGCGACGACGCCGTCTTCTCCGAGATCGCCCTGAACTCGGACATCAGTACGGCCGCGACGTATTCGGGACGCCATACTCTGCATCCCGCGCTGCTCGATATGGTCATGCACGCGGCGTTCTCCCGGCTGATCTGGCGTGACGGGAACCCGGATCCGAACACCGGCAAACTGCTCTTCCGCTGGGGCGGGGCTCGGTTCCACCGCTCGGCGACCCAGGGTGGTCGGCTCGCCGAGGTGTCCGCACTGCGGGTCATCGCGGTCGCCCAGGGGCCGGAGGCCGTGGCGGTCGCGGCCGTCGACTCGGATGGCAATCCCGTTGTCTCGGTCGATGCCGTGGTGATGCGGCCGTACGACGTCAAGGAATTCCGCAGTGCGCTGTCCGCCGACGACGCCGCGCTGTACGAGGTGCGCTGGGAGGAGGATCCGCACCCGCGCGATCTCATCGCCGCCGAGGAACTTCCCCAGGCCGTGATCTTCCGTGCCGGATCGTCTACGGACGGAACGGCTTCCGGCGAACCGCAGGAGATACGAGCACGGGTTCACTCGACCCTGACGCACCTGCGCTCGTGGCTCACCCAGCAACGACCGGCCGACTCCCGGCTGGTAGTGGTGACGTCGGGTGGGGCCGGAATCCCCGGGGAAACTCCTGATCCGACAGCGGCCGCGGTGTGGGGGCTGCTGCGCAGCGCGCAGTCGGAGCATCCCGATCGATTCGTTCTGATCGACGAGGATCCCGCCGTGCCCGTGAACCCCGACCGGATAACCGCCGCGCTGGCTACGCGCGCACCACAGGTGGCGCTGCGTGGCGACCGTGTTCTGGTTCCCCGGCTCCGACCCGCCATCGAAACGAGCGGCGCCGCAACGGAACCCGTCGTCGCCGCCGCGATCTTCGACGGAGCGACGGTGCTGATCACCGGCGGCACCGGCGGCCTCGGCTCGCTGTTCGCCCGGCATCTGGTCGCCGAATACGGTGTGCGCGAACTGGTTCTGACCTCACGACGTGGTCCGGATGCGGCGGGAGCCGCCGAGGTGGTCGCGGAGTTGGCGCGGCTGGGGGCGCGAGCCCGGGTCGTCGCGTGCGATGTGGCCGATCGCGATGCGGTGCGCGAGCTGCTCGCCGACATCGGCGACACCCCGATCGCGGTGGTGCACACCGCCGGCGTGCTCGATGACGGAACCGTCGCGACACTGACCGACGCACAGGTCGACCGGGTACTCGCGCCGAAGGTCGACGGCGCTTGGCATCTGGACGAACTGACCCGGGGCAGAGATGTCCGCGCTTTCGTGGTGTTCTCCTCGATCGCGGCCGTCCTCGGCACCTCGGGCCAGGCGAACTACGCCGCGGCCAACGCCGCACTGGACGCCCTGGCCCAGCGCCGCCGCGACGCCGGTCTGGCGGCGACCTCGCTGGCGTGGGGTCCGTGGAATCAGTCCAGCGGGATGACCGGCGCACTGGATCGTGGCGCGCTGGCGCGCTGGGAACGGCTGGGGCTGAGCCCACTCGCCGACGCCGAGGGCGTGCGCCTCTTCGACGAGGCACTCGCACACGGCTCGGCGCGACTGTCGCCGATTCGGTTCGATGCCGGTGCACTGCGCACCGCCGACGAGTCCGCGGTGCCCGAGGTCCTGCGCGGGTTCCTCCCCCGCCGCGCGCGTGCCGTCACGCCGACCGCCGTCGCGGCGGCCGGGACGCTCGGCGCCCGCCTGGCCGAAATACCCGCGGCACGGCGCGGCGACGTGGTGCTGGAGACCGTGCTGTCCGAAGCCGCGGCGGTCCTGGGTCACGACTCCGCAGCCGACATCCGGTCGGATCAGCGTTTCGACGAGATCGGTTTCGATTCGCTCGGCGGCGTGGAGTTCCGCAACCGGCTGGGGAAGACCACCGGTCTGCAACTGCCGTCGACGCTGGTGTTCGATCATCCGACCCCGGCGGCGGTGGCGAAGCTGGTGCTGTCCCGCGTCGAGCCGACGGCGGGCGAACCCGTCAAGCAGGCGGCGCGCCGGGTTCGGGCGGATGAGCCGATCGCCATCGTCGGCATGGCGTGCCGGTTCCCCGGTGGCGTCGAATCGCCGGATGACCTCTGGGATCTCGTCGCTGCCGGGATCGACGCGACCGGCGATTTCCCGACCGATCGAGGCTGGGATCTGGAGCGACTGTTCGACGCGGATCCGGACAAGCCCGGGACCGTCTACGCGCGACGCGCCGGATTCCTCGACAAGGCGGGTGATTTCGATCCGGGATTCTTCGGGATCGGTCCTCGGGAGGCGTCCGCGATGGACCCGCAGCAGCGCCTGCTCCTCGAAACGTCCTGGGAGGCGCTCGAGGACGCCGGTATCGACCCCGACTCGTTGCGGGGCACCGACACCGGGGTGTTCGTCGGCGCGGGCGCATCCGGTTACGTCGACCTGGTGGGCGGTGATCTGGAGGGCTATCGGCTCACCGGCACCACGAGCAGCGTGATGTCGGGGCGGGTGGCCTACGCGCTGGGGCTGGAGGGTCCGACTCTCACCGTGGACACCGCCTGCTCCTCGTCGCTGGTCTCGCTGCACCTGGCCGCTCAGGCGCTGCGCAGTGGGGAGAGCTCCCTCGTGCTGGCGAGCGGCGTGACGGTCGCGGCCAGCCCGTATCTGTCCGTCGATTTCGCGCGGCAGCGCGGACTGTCGCCGGACGGCCGGTGCAAGGCGTTCTCCGCGGCGGCCGACGGCGTCGCCTTCTCCGAGGGCGCCGGGGTGCTGGTGCTCGAGCGGCTCTCCGACGCGAAACGCCTGGGGCACAATGTTCTCGCCCTCGTGCGCGGCACGGCGATCAACTCCGACGGGGCGAGCAACGGCCTCACCGCGCCGAACGGCCCGTCCCAGGAACGGGTGATCACCGCGGCGCTGGCGAATGCCGGCCTGTCGCCGTCGGATATCGACGCGGTCGAGGCGCACGGCACCGGCACCACGCTGGGTGATCCGATCGAGGCGCAGGCGCTGATGGCGGTCTACGGTCGCGACCGCGCGCAACGCCCGCTGCGGATCGGCTCGCTCAAGTCGAATATCGGCCACACCGTCGCCGCCGCGGGTGTCGGCGGCGTCATCAAGATGGTGCAGGCGCTGCGGCACGAAACCCTGCCCAAGACACTGCATGTCGACGCCCCGAGCCCGCACGTGGACTGGTCCGCCGCGGACGTCGCGCTGCTGACCGAGCCGCACCCGTGGCCGGCCGGTGACCGGCCGCGTCGCGCGGGCGTGTCGTCGTTCGGTGTCAGCGGTACCAACGCACACGCCATCCTCGAAGAGGCACCCCGTCCCGTCAGCGCGGCGGAAGCCGATAGCCACCCGCTCGGTACGGTGCCCTGGCTGCTGTCGGCCAAGAACGACATCGCGCTTCGGGCGCAGGCGGCGAAACTCCAGCGGTGGCTGATCGAGCACCCCGGCGCCGATCCGGCGCAGGTCGCGCACGCGCTCGCCACCACCCGCGCCCAGCACGAGGCACGGGCGGCGGTACTGGGCGCCGATCGCGACGAACTGCTCGCCCGGCTGGCGCAACTGGCCGCCGGACCTGCGACTGCCGGAGTGGTCTCCGGCACCGTCGGCGCCGGGAAGACCGCCTTCCTGTGCACCGGCCAGGGCGCGCAGCGGGTCGGGATGGGCGCGGGACTCGCCGCGGCCTTCCCCGTCTTCGCCGCCGCGCTCGACGAGGTGTGCGCGCGGTTCGATCCGCTGCTCGAATGTTCGCTGCGGCAAACGATGTTCACCGGACAAGCGGCGATGCTCGATCGCACCCGCTTCACCCAGCCCGCGCTGTTCGCGTTCGAGGTGGCGCTGTACCGGCTGCTGGAGTCCTTCGGCGTGACACCCGATGTCCTGATGGGCCATTCGATCGGCGAACTGACCGCGGCGTACCTGGCCGGCGTCTGGTCCCTGGAGGATGCCTGCGCGCTGGTCGCGGCCCGCGGCCGCCTGATGGAGGCACTGCCCGAGGGCGGTGCGATGCTCGCGGTCGCCGCACCCGAGGACGAAGTCGCAGCCGCGATCGCCGAATACCGTGATCGGATCTCGATCGCGGCGGTGAACGCGCCCGCCGCCGTGGTCGTCTCCGGTGACGCCGATGCCGTCGACACCCTCGACCGGCTTTTCTCCGAGCGGGGCCGCCGGACGAACCGGCTGCGGGTGTCACACGCCTTCCATTCGCATCTGATGGAGCCCATGCTGGGCGAGTTCGAGACCGTCGCTGCCGCGGCAACCTTCCACGCCCCGCGGATTCCCTTGGTATCCAATGTCTCCGGCGAGATCGCCGGTGACGAGATCCTGAAACCGGATTACTGGGTGGCGCAGGTGCGCGCCGCGGTGCGTTACGCACCCGGCGTACAGACGCTGGTGGCCTCGGGCGTGCGCCGCTTCCTCGAAATCGGGCCGGACGCCGTCCTGGCGGCCATGACCCGGCAGACCCTGCCGACCGATATCGAGTCGCGTGCGGTGGTCGCGGCGGCCGCCCGCCGGGACCACGACGAGGTCGAGCAATTCGTGACGATGCTCGCCCAGGCACACACAGCGGGCGTGACCGTCGACTGGACGCCGTTGTTCGGCGACCGCCCGGCGCCACGCATCGCCCTGCCCACCTACGCGTTCCAACACCAGCGCTATTGGCTCGAACCCGGTCTCGGGGAGCGGCGGTCCGACGCCTCGGAGCACCCCCTGCTCACCGATGTGGTGCGGGTGGCCGATCGGGACGAGTGGATGTTCACGGGTCGATTCTCGCTGCGCACGCACCCGTGGATCACCGACCACACCACCTACGGTGTGGTGGTCGTCCCCAGCGCCGCGCTGATGGAGATGCTGCTGGTCGCCGGTCGGCGCATCGGCTGCGACGTCGTCGACGAACTCATCCTCGAACGGCCGATCCTGCCGCCGGCGGACGGCGAGGTCGAGCTCCAAGTGCTGGTGCGGGAACCGGATACCGCGGGACGCCGGTCCTTCACGTTCCACTACCGCCTCCCCGACGGCGAGTGGGCGCGAAACGCCAGCGGGGTACTGAGTGGTCGACAGCTGATCGACCTCGGCCTGATGGAGATGCTGCGCAGTACGCCATGGCCGCCGGTCGGCGCCGAACCGGTTGACACCGAATGGATTCCGGGCCATGCGACGCGGGTCGCCGGGCTGGCGTACGGACCTTCGTTCCGCGGAATCGGCGCCGCCTGGCACAGCGATGACACGGCGTTCTCCGAGATCACCCTGAACCCGGAGGTGCCCGGCGACGGGTTCCAGCTGCATCCGGGCCTGTTCGACATGGTGATGCATGCCGGGCTGGTCAGCTTGATCTGGTCGGACCTCGACAGCAACCCGGCCGAGGGCAAACTCCTGTTCCGCTGGGGTGCCACGCAATTCCACACGACTTCCCCGGTCACCTCGATGCGGGTGATGGCCGTACGGCGCAACAGCGAGGCGATCGCCGTCGTGGCCGTGGACCAGGATGGCAACCCGGTGGTGTCCATCGACGAAGTCGTCATGCGTTCCTACGACGTCGACCAGTTCCGCGCCACACTGTCGGGAGGAGGCGCGGGCCGGTACGGGTTACGTTGGGCGCCGGTCGACATACCGGACACACCCGCCGCGATCGGGAGCGCGGCCGTGCTCGGAGCGGCGGTCGTGACCGGAATCGAGGAGCGGTACCCGGATCTGGCGGCGCTGGCCGCCACCCCGACCGTTCCGGACCTCGTGGTCTGGCCCGAATCCGCCGGACTACAGGGTGCTTCCCCGCAGTCCGCGCGTGCTCGCGTCCATGCCGCATGGGATCTGGTCCGGGGCTGGCTGACCGATGAACGGTTCGGACGATCGCAGCTGGTTGTGGTGACCGAAGGCGGGGCGACCTTGCCCGATTCCGGACCGGATCCGGCGGCTGCCGCCGTCTCGGGGATGATCCGCAGCGCTCAGGCCGAATATCCGGATCGAATCGTGCTGCTCGACGTGGACCGATCCGTTGGTATGCGCCAACTTTCGGCCGACGTGATTCGAGCCGCTCTCGCGGTCGGCGAGCCACAGGTGGCGGTGCGGGGCGACAGCGTCCTGGCGCCGCGGCTGGAGCCGGTGACATCCGCTGCGGGTGAACCGATTTCCTTCGGCACCGGGACCGTCCTGATCACGGGCGGAACCGGTGGATTGGGTGCGCTGCTGGCCCGGCACCTGGTCACCGCGCACGGTGTCGATCGGCTGCTGCTGGTCTCGCGTCGCGGTGAACGCGCCGACGGTGCACCAGAACTCGCGGCGGAACTGTCCGGGCACGGCGCACACGTGCGTATCGCCGCCTGCGATGTCACCGACCGCGACGCCCTGCGGGAACTGCTGGCTGACCTGCCGGACGAGCGCCCGCTCACCGCCGTCGTGCACGCCGCCGGTGTGCTCGCGGACGGCACCTTCGACGGCCTCACGACCGACCGGATCGACCAGGTGTTCGCTCCGAAGGCCGAGGCGGCGTGGCACCTGCACGTGCTCACCCGGGAGATGAACCTGTCGGCGTTCGTCCTGTTCTCCTCGATCGCGGGCATGATCGGTTCGGCCGGACAGGCGAATTACGTCGCCGCCAACGGCTTCCTGGACGCGCTCGCGCTGCGCCGCCGTGCCGAAGAACTGCCGGGGCTCGCGCTCGCCTGGGGTCCGTGGCGACAGGACCTCGGCATGACCGGCACCTTGGATCGCACCGCCATGAGCCGATTGGACCGACTGGGCCTGACGCCGTTGGACCACGAAGACGGCCTGCGGATGTTCGACGAATCCTTGACCATGGCCGAGCCCGTGCCGGCGCTGCTGCATCTCGACACCGACAAGCTGCGCGTCGAAGCACACACCGGGTCGGTTCCGGCGGTGCTGCGCGGATTCGTGCGCGCGGGCGGCCGGACTGTTGCGCGGGTGAGTGACGGACCCTCGCTCGGGGAGCGACTGCACGGGGTGGCGGAGGCCAAGCGTCACGGCGTCGTCCTCGACCTGGTGCGCGAACACGCGGCCACGGTGCTGGGTTACGAGTCGCTCGACGACATAGGTTCCGATCGCGGCTTCGACGAACTGGGCTTCGATTCGCTCGGCGGCGTCGAGTTCCGCAACCGGCTGTCGAAGGTCGTGGGGCTGTCGCTGCCCTCGACCCTGGTGTTCGACTACCCCACCGCGCGAGATCTGGCGGGCTACCTGCTGGAGCAGGCCCTGGCGGAGACACCCGCGCCGGCGGCCGCACCCACGCCATCGGCCGCGGCGCCGCCCGAAGTCGCACAACTCGAGGCGATGGTCGAGCGGATCATCGCCTACGGCGGCAACACCGACGCGACCATCGCGGCATTGCGGGGCATCACCGACCGTCTGCACGCCCATCTGGGTGACGCGTGGTCCGACAGCGACTACCAGGACCTCGAGGTCTACGGGGACACCGAGGTCTACGACGACCTCGAATCCCATTCCGACGATGAACTTTTTAATCTGATCGACGAGGAGTTCGGCCCAGCATGACCAATCCGAGCAGCAGCAACGAGGAACGCCTCAGCCGGTATCTGCGGAAGGTCACCGGGGATCTCCGCACCGCCAACAAGCGAATCCAGCAGCTGGAGGAAAAGGCCGGCGAGCCACTCGCGATCGTCGGCATGAGCTGCCGGTACCCGGGCGGTGTCGACACTCCGGACCGGCTGTGGGAATTGGTCGCCTCCGGTACCGACGCGATCGGCCCGTTCCCCACCGACCGCGGCTGGGATCTCGAACGGCTTTTCGACACCGACCCGGACGTGCCCGGGACCGTGTATACCCGGGAGGGCGGATTCCTCGACGGCGCAGGTGATTTCGATGCCGGGTTCTTCGGCCTCGGACCCCGCACGGCGGAGGCGATGGATCCACAGCAGCGACTGTTCCTCGAAGCGTCCTGGGAGGCTTTGGAAAACGCCGGCATCGATCCGGAGTCGTTGCGCGACAGCGATACCGGTGTCTACGCCGGTGTGATGCACTTCGACTACGGCCGCCGCGTCGGCGCGCCCGGTCACAGCGCCGAATCCGAAGGCAATGCGCACCCGGGTGTTTCGGCCAGCATCCTGTCCGGGCGGGTGTCGTTCAGCCTCGGTTTCAAGGGTCCGGCGCTGTCGGTGGACACCGCGTGCTCGTCGTCGCTGGTGGCCCTGCATCTCGCCTGCCAGGCCCTGCGCCAGGGCGAGACGTCGCTCGCCCTGGTCGGCGGTGTCACCGTGATGTCGGATCCCGCCCAGCTCATCAGCTTCGCACGGCAGCGCGCGCTGTCCCCGGACGGCCGGTGCCGGGCGTTCGGGGCGGCGGCCAACGGGACCGGCTTCTCCGATGGTCTCGGCATGCTCGTGGTCGAACGGCTGTCGGACGCACACCGACTCGGCCACCCCGTCCTCGCGGTGGTGCGCGGCAGCGCGGTGAACCAGGACGGCACCAGCAGTCGGCTGACCGCGCCGAACGGCCCCTCGCAGGAGAAGGTGATCGCGCAGGCGCTCGCCAATGCCGGTCTGACCCCCGCCGATATCGACGCGGTCGAGGCACACGGCACCGGCACCCAGCTCGGCGACCCGATCGAGGCGCGGGCATTGATCGCCACCTACGGTCGCGATCGCGGCGGCGAGCCGTTGCGGATCGGATCGCTCAAATCGAACATCGGGCACACCTCCGCCGCGGCCGGCGTCGGTGGCGTGATCAAGATGGTGCAGGCCATGCGGCACGAAACACTGCCCGCCACACTGCATGTCGATACCCCGACACCACACGTGGACTGGTCCGCGGGCAACGTGCGGCTACTGACCTCGGCCGAGCCGTGGCCGGCGGGCGAGCGGGTGCGGCGGGCCGGTGTGTCGTCCTTCGGCGCCAGCGGCACCAATACTCACGTGATCTTGGAAGAGGCGCCCGCACCGGTGGAGGCCACGGCCGCTCCGGCGAACGAGGCCGGTGCGCGTGCGGTGGTCGCCGAGATCGCACCGGTTGTCTCCGGGATCGCCGCGTTGCCGCTCTCCTCGAAGACCGAGGACGGTGTGCGTGCACAGGCGGCCAAACTGCTGGAGTGGGTGCGCGAACGTCCCGACCTGACGATCGGCGATATCGGCTATTCACTCGTCACCGGCCGCGCCCGATTGGAATGGCGGGCCGCTGTGGTGGCAAGCGGCCGGGACGCCATGCTCGCCGGACTGGCGGAGCTCGCGGAGCACGGATCGGCACGCGATGTCGTCACGGGCCGGGCGGTGACGCGCAAGACCGCCTTCCTGTGCACCGGACAGGGCGCGCAGCGGGCCGGTATGGGTCGTGAACTGTACGAGGCGTTTCCGGTGTTCGCGGCCGCGCTGGACGAGATCTGCGCGCAGTTCGACCCGCTGCTGGGCACTTCGCTGGGGCAGCTGATGTTCACCGGCCGAGCGGTCGGCGACGCTCCCGAGGACGCGGAGACCCTCCACCGGACGGAGTTCACCCAGCCCGCGCTGTTCGCGTATGAAGTCGCGCTGTACCGGCTCCTCGAATCCTTCGGGGTGACGCCGGACGCGCTGATCGGGCATTCGATCGGCGAACTGGCCGCAGCGCACCTCGCCGGTGTGTGGTCGCTGCCGGACGCGTGCCGCCTGGTCGCGGCGCGCGGTCGGCTCATGGGCAGGCTGCCGGCCGGGGGCGCGATGCTCGCGATAGCGGCGAGTGAAGACGCGGTCTCCCCGCTGCTCGCTGACGAGGGGTTGGCCATCGCCGCCGTGAATTCGCCGGTGGCCGTGGTTGTCTCGGGCGACGAGGAGGCGGTGACGGCGCTCGCGCAGCGGTGTGCGGAGCGTGGCTGGCAGACCTCGCGGCTGCGGGTGTCGCATGCGTTCCATTCCCACCTGATGGATCCGATGCTGGCCGAATTCACCGCCGTCGCAAGGTCGTTGACCTATCGACGCCCGAGCATTCCACTGGCATCGAACCTTTCCGGCCGAATCGCCGGTGATGAGGTGCTCGAGCCCGCCTACTGGGTCCGGCAGGTACGCGAGGCCGTTCGGTTCGCTCGCGGCGTGGACACCCTGGTGGCCGCGGGGATGCGCCGATTCCTCGAGATCGGCCCCGACGCCGTGCTGACCGCGATGACCCGGCAGTGTCTGCCGGAGAAGGTCGAAGCACAGGCGGCGGTGCTGGCCGGAGCCCGCCGCGGGCGGGCCGAGGTCGAGCAGTTCGTGACCTGCCTCGCGCAGGCGCATGCCGTCGGCGTCGATGTCGAATGGACGGCGCTGTTCACTGGACGCCCGGTCGCGCGAGTCCCGTTGCCCACCTATGCGTTCCAGCGTCGCCGCTACTGGGTCGACCCGGTCGCAGGTAACGCCGGGGTCGAAGCCGCGGGTTTGGGTACGGTCGAGCATCCGCTGCTGGGCGCGGTGGTGTCGGCACCGGAGTCGGGTGAGGTCCTGTTGACCGGGCGGCTGTCGCTCGCGACCCAGCCGTGGCTCGCCGATCACGTGATCGGTGGCGCGGCACTATTGCCGGGAACCGGTTTCGCGGAGCTGGTGCTACGGGCCGGAATCGAGGTCGGCTGCCCGGTGATCGAGGAGCTGACCCTGCAGGCTCCGCTGCTGCTGCCCGCGGCGGGCGGCGTGCAGATCCAGGTCGTCGTCGGCGGGCACGAGCAGGGGCAACGGCCGGTAGCCGTCTACTCCCGTGGTGAACACGACCATGACGACGAGTGGGTATTGCATGCGCGAGGCGCGCTGACCGTCGCCGACGGTGCGGCCGAACCTCCGATCGAGGCGTGGCCGCCGACCTTGGCGACCGAAATCGAGGTCGCCGCGGCGTATTCGAGCTTGTTCGCCCGTGGTTACGAGTACGGCCCGGCCTTTCAGCGTGTGCGGGCGCTGTGGCGGCGTGGCGATGAGGTGTTCGCCGAGATCGCGGCCGACGCCGACACCAGGGTGCGCGTCGAAGGTTTCGGAATCCATCCGGCGCTGCTGGACGCCGCCTTGCACGCCGGGTACCTGGCCGGTGCGCTCGAAGGGGATGCGGGACAGCCGGAGTCGCCGTTCACGGTCCCGGCCGGGCAGGTCGCACTGCCGTTCGCGTGGGACTCGGTGGAACTGCACGCCGCGGAAGCCGCCGTGCTGCGGGTGCGGCTGACCCCGGCCGGATCCTCGGTATCGGTGCGGGTGGCCGACGAATACGGGCAACCGGTCCTGTCGGGATCGGTTGCGGCACGGCCGATGCCGCTCGAGCAGCTCGTCGCGGCCGCGTCGGGTGGCGTGGCCGACCCGGTCCTGGAACTCGTGTGGTCACCGGCCACTGCCGAGCAGCCCGCGATAGACGCCGAGATCGGGCTCTGGGACCAGCTGGATGGCGCTGCGCAGGTACCTCCGGTGGTGCTCCTCGAAGCCGGTGCCGGGCGGAACGACACCGACGGCGCCGACGTAGTGACCGCCACCCACGACGAAATCGCGCGAGTCCTCGCGGTATTGCAGGAATGGACGGCCCAGGACCGGTTCGCGGCCAGCACGCTGCTGATCGCCACCCGCGGCGCGGTCGCCCTGCCCGATGAGGAGCTCACCGACCTCCCCGGTGCGGCGGTGTGGGGTTTGGCACGTGCCGCCCAGGCCGAGGAACCGGGCCGAATCATCCTGGTGGACAACGACACCGGCATCGACGAGCACCTCGCGTCCGCCGTCGTGGCGGTGGGCGAACCGCAGGTGGTTGTACGCGGCGGCATCATCCACACCGCTCGCCTGGTTCGGCCCGCGGATGAACGCACGGACAGCACCGACGAGGTGGCCGCGTTCGGCGCGGGGACGGTGTTGATCACCGGCGGCACCGGCGGTTTGGGCGCGGTGCTGGCCCGGCACGTGGTGGTCGAGCACGGCGTGCGGTCGTTGCTGCTGGCCAGTCGCAGCGGCCCGCGGGCCGAGGGAGCGGCAGCCCTGCGCGCCGAACTCGAGCAGCTGGGCGCCCAGGTGACCGTCGTGGCCTGTGACGTCGCGGACGCCGCGGCGGTAGCCGAGCTGATCGACGAAGTACCGGCCCAGTGGCCCCTGACCGGTGTCGTCCATGCCGCGGGTGTGCTGGACGACGGGACCATCGCGTCCTTGACTCCGCGGCGGATGAATGCGGTGCTGGCGCCGAAGGCCGACGCCGCCTGGTATCTGCACGAAGCGACCGCGGACTTGAATCTCGCTGCTTTCGTATTGTTCTCGTCGGTATCGGGCACCCTAGGTGGTCCCGGGCAGGGCAATTACGCGGCCGCGAATACCTTCCTCGACGCGCTGGCGGCCCACCGCCGTGCCCGCGGGCTCGCCGGTCAATCCCTGGCGTGGGGCCCGTGGGCCCGGTCTCGCGGCATGACCGCGCACCTGCAGGAGTCCGACGTGGCGCGGATGAGCCGGGGCGGATTCACCGCGCTCACCGACGAGCAGGCGTTGGGCGGTTGGGCGGCGGCACTGCGACGGGGCGCGCCGCACACGGTGATCGCGACCCTCGACACCGCCGCGCTCCGCGCTCGGGCCGACACCGGGCTGCTACCCGCCGTGCTGCGGGAACTGGCTCCGGCGGCCCGCCACCGCGCAGTGGTATCGTCGCCGGTTTCCGGTCTGCGGCAGCGACTTTCGGGACTGGAGATCGAGCGGCAGCGGCAGCTGGTCTTCGATACCGTGCGCACCCAGATCGCGGCCGTGCGCGGCAGCGACGGCGCGTCCGCGATCGAGCCCGGCCGCACGTTCCAGGACCTGGGTTTCGACTCGCTGAGCGCCGTCGAACTGCGTAATCGTCTCAAGTCCGCCACCGGACTGTCGCTGCCCGCCGCCGTCATCTTCGACTACCCCACACCGCAGGCGCTCGCCGAGCACCTGGCCGACGAGTTGACCGGCACGGCGAAGGACATCGCGGTCACCGCGAAAGTCGTCGCCGACGAGCCGATCGCGATCGTCGGCATGGCGTGCCGGTACCCCGGTGGCGTCACCTCGCCCGAAGACCTCTGGACATTGGTCTTCGACGGCGTCGACGCGACCTCGCAGTTCCCGGGTAATCGTGGGTGGGACACCGAGCGGATCTACGATCCCACCGGCGAGCGGCCCAACACCACCTACACCCGTGCGGGTGGATTCCTGCACTCCGCGGGCGAATTCGATCCGGCGTTCTTCGGGATCAGCCCCAATGAGGCCGCGTCGATGGACCCGCAGCAGTTCCTGCTGCTGGAGACCTCATGGGAGGCCCTCGAACGGGCCGGCATCGATCCGGGCGTGCTGCGGGGCAGTGCCACCGGAGTGTTCGCGGGCATGATGTATCACGACTATCCGGCGAATGCGAACTCGGGATCCATTGCCTCCGGCCGAGTTTCGTATGTGCTCGGGCTGGAAGGGCCGTCGGTCACCGTGGACACGGCGTGTTCGTCGTCGCTGGTGGCCATGCACCTGGCCGGGCAGTCCCTGCGGTCGGGCGAGTCCGACCTGGCCCTGGCGGGCGGTGTGGCCGTGATGGCGACGCCGGAGGTCTTCGTGGAATTCAGTCGCCAGCGGGGGTTGGCCCCGGACGGGCGGAGCAAGTCGTTCGCCGACGCCGCCGACGGTGTGGCATGGTCCGAGGGCGCTGGTGTGCTGGTGTTGGAGCGGTTGTCCGACGCCCGGCGCAACGGGCACGAAGTGCTCGCGGTGATCACCGGTTCGGCGGTGAATCAGGATGGTGCGTCGAATGGTCTGACGGCGCCGAACGGTCCCTCGCAGCGGCGGGTGATCCGGCAGGCGCTCGCGAATGCGGGGATCGCGCCGAGCGACGTCGACGCGGTGGAGGCGCACGGCACCGGCACCACGCTGGGTGACCCGATCGAGGCCCAAGCGCTGCTGGACACCTACGGTCAGGAGCGCGCCGCGGACCGGCCGTTGTGGTTGGGGTCGTTGAAATCCAATATCGGGCACGCGCAGGCCGCGGCGGGTGTGGGTGGCGTCATCAAGATGGTGATGGCGATGCGGCACGGGGTACTGCCGCGGACGCTGCATGTGGACCGGCCGTCGAGCAAGGTGGATTGGTCCGCGGGGCGGGTCGAATTGCTGACCGAGCCGGTGGCGTGGCCGGACGTGGATCGGCCACGGCGGGCCGGGGTGTCGTCCTTCGGCATCAGCGGCACCAATGCGCACGTCGTCATCGAACAGGCGACGGAACCGGCTCGGACCTCGGGCCGAGGCGAGGCCGTTCCGGTCGGCGAGGTGCTGCCGTGGGTGGTCTCGGCGCGCAGCGGTGCGGCGCTCGCCGGTCAGGCCGGACGGCTGGTCTCGGCTGTGGTCGAGCACGATCGGGATCCGGCGGATGTCGGTTTCTCGCTGGCCGCCACGCGCGGCGTCTTCGAGCATCGCGCTGTCGTCCTCGGGGACGACCGAAGTGCGCTGCTGTCGGGGACACGGGCGCTCGCCGAGGGCGCGCAGTCCGCGGGTGTGGTGTCCGGTCGCGTGGTTCCGGGTTCGACCGGGCTGGTGTTCTCCGGTCAGGGTGCGCAGTGGGCCGGGATGGCGACCGAGTTGTGTCAGGCGTATCCGGTGTTCGCCGACCATTTCGATGCGATCGTCGCCGACATCGATCCGCTACTGGGGCAGCCGGATTCGTTGAAAGTCGCGCTGACATCCGAGGACCTCGTCGATCGGACGGTGTACGCGCAGGCCGGGTTGTTCGCCTTCGAGGTCGCGCTCTACCGATTGCTCGAATCGTGGGGCGTGCGGCCCGATATGGTCGCGGGCCACTCGATCGGTGAGGTGGCCGCCGCGCATGTGGCGGGGGTGCTGTCGCTGACCGACGCGTGTGTGCTGGTGGCCGCGCGCGGCCGGTTGATGCAGGACCTGTCCGGCGGAGGCGCGATGGTCGCCGTCGGTGCCTCGCGGGCTGATGTGGCGCCCCTGCTGACCGCAGGGGTCGCGGTCGCGGCGGTGAACGGACCGTCGTCGGTGGTGCTCTCCGGTATCGAGGACGAGGTCCTCGCCGTCGTCGAGACGTGCGTCGAACGTGGCTGGCGCGCACATCGCTTGCGGGTCTCGCACGCCTTCCATTCGGCGCTGATGGAGCCCATGCTGGCCGAATTCGCCTCGGCGATCGAGGGTTTGACCTTCGCGAAGCCGATGATTCCACTGGTGTCGACCGTGACCGGTGCGGCCGTCACCGGCGAGATGACCGATCCCCGGTACTGGGTGGGTCAAGTCCGCGACACGGTGCGGTTCGCCGATGCTGTTGCCGCGATGGTGGATTCGGGTGTGTCGAGGTTCGCCGAGGTCGGTCCCGACGCGGTACTGACCCCGATGGTCGCGCAGGTCGCGGAGGTCGCGGTGGCGCTGGTACGGCGAGACCGTGCCGATTCGGCCACCCTGCTGACCGGAGTGGCGGGATTGTTCGTGTCCGGTGCCGAGGTGGACTGGGCCGGGTTCTATGCCGGTACCTCCGCGCAGCGAATCGACCTGCCCACCTATGCCTTCCAGTACGAGAGGTACTGGCTCGATGCCCGGAAACTGCTCGCGCAGTCGTGGATGGGCGCCGAGCTGGGCGGACTGACCGACGCCGGACTGGACACGGTGGACCATCCGCTGCTGGGCGCTGTCGTGCCGCATCCGGATTCGGGTCAGGTGAGCTTCACCGGCCGGTGGTCGCTGGACTCGGTGGAATGGCTGGCCGATCACAGCGTGCACGGCACGGTGCTGCTGCCGGGTACCGGATTCGTCGAACTGGCCGCCCACGTCGGCGGCCTGCTGGGCTGTGACGTCGTCGACGAACTCGTCCTGCACACCCCGCTGACCCTGCCGGGCGAGGGCAGCGTCGCGGTGCAGGTCGTGGTGGCCGACGCGGACGACGCCGGTCGGCGACGGCTGCGCGTGCATTCCCGACAGGCGGCCGAGGGTCCGTGGCTGCTGCACGCCGAGGGCGTCCTCGCCGTGGACGCGGTATCTCATGACGTGGCCGCCGATGTCGACCTGGCCACCTGGCCTCCGGTCGGCGCGCAGCCGCTGGACGTCGACGGCGCCTATGACGAGCTGCTCGCACTCGGCTACGGGTACGGTCCGTTCTTCCAGGGGCTGCGGGCGGCGTGGCGACGCGGCGATGAACTGTTCGCCGAGGTCGCGCTGCCGGATCCGCAGGACGCCAGTGGGTTCGGGATCCATCCCGCGCTGTTCGACGCGGCCCTGCATGCCGGGATCCTGCACGGCCGCAAGGCCGGTGAGGCGGTGTTGCCGTTCGCCTGGAACCGGGTGGTGCTGCACTCGACCGGCGCCGCCACCGTGCGGGTGCGCAGCGTTCCCGTGGGCGAGGACTTCGGCGTGCAGATCGCCGATGAGCAGGGTCGACCCGTCGTGTCGGTGGGCGCGTTGGTATCTCGGCCGGTGCCGGTCGAACGCCTGAACGCAGGCAGGGTGCCGGACGCCTTGTTCACCGTGGAATGGGTTGCGGCGCCGTTGTCGTCGGACAGGGTCGAACCGGACCGCATCGCGATTCTCGGTGCCGACCGCGACCTCGCGGCCTTGATCACCGATCTGGACGAGGCCACGAATCCGGTCGTTCCCGATCTCGTGCTGCTCGAATGCCCGCGCCACGACGGCTCGCCGACAGACGCGGCGCGGGAGGTGCTGCGCGGCGTGCTCGACACCGTGCAACGGTGGGTAATCGAAACCCGCTTCGCCAGCTCACGTTTGGTAGTGATCACCGAACGAGCTGTGGCAGTCGACGATTCCGAGCTCGTCGGCCTGGAACAAGCGCCGGCATGGGGTCTGCTGCGTGCCGCGCAGGCCGAATATCCGGGTCGATTCCAGCTAGTGGATGTGGAGCAGGGCGGCGGCGCTGTCGCCGCGGACACCGTGGCGGCCCTGGCCGGGGAACCCGAGGCCGCGTTGCGCGGCTCGACCGTGCTGGTGCCGCGGTTGACCCGCCGGACACCGGGCACGAGTACCGGGCCGATCGAGCCCGGCACGGTGCTGGTGACCGGTGGCACCGGCGGTCTCGGTGCGGTGATCGCCCGCCATCTGGTGACCGAATACGGCGTGCGCCAACTGCTTCTGACGTCCCGGCGTGGCCTGCAGGCTCCCGGCGCCGCCGCATTGCGTGACGAACTGACCGAGCTCGGCGCCGAGGTCACCGTGGCGGCGTGCGACGTGTCGGATCGGTCGGCGTTGACGGCTCTGCTGGCGGGCATCTCCGATGAGCACCCATTGGTCGGCGTGGTGCACGCGGCGGGAATCGCCGATAACGGCGTGATCGCATCGATGTCGGCGGATCGCATCGACACCGTGTTCCGCCCCAAGGTGGATGCCGCCTGGCATCTGCACGAGCTCACGCGGGACAAGTCGCTGTCGTTGTTCGTGCTGTTGTCCTCCGCGGGCGGGCTGGTACTGGCCGCGGGGCAGGCGAATTACGCGGCGGCGAACGTCTTCCTGGACGCCCTCGCCGCGCATCGGCACGCCCTGGGATTGCCCGCGACCGCTCTCGACTACGGCATGTGGGAGCGGTCGAGCGGACTCGGTGCGGAGCTGTCCGAGGATGACTTCGATCGGATGCGCAGGCAGGGCTTCCCCCCGCTGTCCGAGTCCGAGGGGCTGGCACTGTTCGACGCGGCGGTGGCTGCCGAGCGTCCGCAAGTGGTGGCGTTGCGGATCGATCCGGCGGTGCTGCGCACCCGGGGCGAGCAGATTCCGTCCCTGGTCCGGGGCCTCGTCCCGGCACCGGCGCGCCGGGTCGACCGGACCCCGGCGAGTCAGGCACTCCTGCAACGGCTGGCGGGCCTCTCGGCAGCCGATCGCGACAGCGCGCTGGTCGACTTCGTCCGCGCCGTGGCGGCCGGGATCCTCGGCCACGCCTCCCCCGAGGCCGTCGCACCGCAGCAGGCCTTCCAGCAGCTCGGGTTCGACTCGTTGAGCGCCATCGAGTTCCGCAACAAGCTCAATACCGCGACCGGACTGCAACTCCCGGCCACGCTGATCTTCGATTACCCGACCCCACAGGCCGTCGCCGAATTCATCGGCGCACAACTCCTCGGCACCGGCGCTGTCGAGCAACGGGCGGTGCGCCACGTTCGCGCCGACGACGAGCCGATCGCCGTGGTGGCGATGGCCTGCCGTTATCCGGGCGGGGTCGCGTCGCCGGAGGACCTGTGGCAACTGGTCCTCGAGGGCGGCGACACCACCGGGGACATGCCGGTGGATCGAGGCTGGGACCTCGAGGGCATCTACGATCCCGAACCCGGCAGGGCGGGTAAGACCTATACGCGCAGCGGTGGATTCCTGTACTCCGCAGCGGAATTCGATGCCGACTTCTTCGGGATCAGCCCGAACGAGGCCACGATGATGGACCCCCAGCAGCGGTTGCTGCTGGAGGTCTCCTGGGAGGCGTTCGAACGCGCCGGCCTGGATCCGGCGGCGCTGCGCGGCAGCTCGACGGGCGTGTTCACCGGTCTGATGTATCACGACTACGCGCGGGCCACCGGGACCGGCAGCGGCTCCGCGGGCAGTCTGGTCTCGGGCCGGGTGTCGTATGTGTTCGGTCTGGAGGGGCCGTCGGTCACCGTGGACACCGCGTGTTCGTCGTCGCTGGTGGCCCTGCACCTGGCCGGGCAGTCCCTGCGCACGGGCGAGTGCGATCTGGCCCTGGCCGGTGGCGCCGCGGTCATGGGGACGCCGGATATGTTCCTCGAGTTCGGTCGCCAGCGCGGGTTGTCGCCGGATGGGCGGTGTAAGTCGTTCTCCGACGATGCCGACGGGGTGGGCTGGGCCGAAGGCGTCGGCGTCCTGGTGCTGGAGCGGTTGTCCGATGCCCGCCGCAACGGTCATGAAGTCCTCGCGGTCATCGCCGGTTCGGCGGTGAACCAGGATGGCGCGTCGAATGGTCTGGCCGCGCCGAACGGTCCGTCGCAGCGGCGGGTGATCCGCCAAGCCCTGGCCAATGCCGGTCTCGCACCCGTCGACGTCGACGCGGTGGAGGCGCACGGCACCGGCACCACGCTGGGCGATCCGATCGAAGCCCAAGCGCTGCTGGCCACTTACGGACAGGAGCGCGCCGCGGACCGTCCGCTGTGGTTGGGATCGCTGAAGTCGAACATCGGTCACGCTCAGGCCGCGGCGGGTGTGGGCGGCGTGATCAAGATGGTGATGGCGATGCGGCACGGGCTGCTGCCGCGGACGCTGCACGCGGATCACCCCAGCACCAAGGTCGACTGGACCGAGGGCCACGTGCGGTTGCTGACCCAGGCGGTGCCGTGGCCGGAGGCCGGTCGGGCGCGGCGTGCGGGCGTGTCGTCGTTCGGCATCAGCGGCACCAATGCGCACGTCATCATCGAACAGGCTCCGAAGCCCGAACCCGCGGCGGAACAGCCCCCGGCGCGGGCGATTCCGGCGGGTGGACTGCTGCCGTGGGTGCTCTCGGCGCGCGGTGGCACGGCACTGGCCGGCCAGGCGGCCCGGCTCTCCGCGCAGGTAGATGGTCCGACATCGCCGGTGACAGAGCATGATCCGATCGATGTCGGCTTCTCGCTGGCTTCGACGCGCAGCGTGTTCACCCATCGGGCCGTCGTACTGGCCGAGGGCCGTGCGGACCTGACGGCGGGCGTGCGCGCACTGGCCGCGGGCACGGACGCGCCCGGCGTGGTGGCGGGCCGCGCGGTGGCGGGCTCGACGGCGATGGTGTTCTCGGGGCAGGGCGCGCAGTGGGCCGCGATGGCGACCGACTTGCGCAAGGCGTATCCGGTGTTCGCCGACCATTTCGACGCCATCGTGGACGAGCTGAATCCGATGCTGGCACAGCCGGTTTCGCTGGATGCGGCGTTGACGTCCGAGGAACTCGTCGACCGGACGGTGTTCGCGCAGGCCGGGTTGTTCGCGTTCGAGGTGGCGTTGTTCCGGCTGCTCGAATCCTGGGGTCTGCGTGCCGATGTGGTGGCCGGTCACTCCATCGGTGAGGTCGCCGCGGCACATGTGGCCGGAGTGCTGTCGCTGACCGACGCGTGTGTGCTGGTGGCGGCGCGAGGCCGGTTGATGCAAGCCCTGCCCGCCGGTGGGGCGATGGTCGCGATCGGCGCCGCCGAGAGCGATGTGCTGCCGTTGCTGTCGGGCGAGGTGTCGGTGGCGGCGGTGAACGGTCCGTCGTCGGTGGTGATCGCCGGTGCCGCGGACGCGGTCGTGGCCGTTGCCGACGTGTGCGCCGAGAAGGGTTGGCGGACAAATCGTCTGCGGGTGTCGCATGCGTTCCATTCGGCATTGATGGAACCGATGCTGGCCGAATTCGCCACGACGATCGAGAACTTGACGTTCGAGCAACCGAGTATCGCCTTGGTGTCGACGGTGACCGGCGCGCGGGTCGGCGACGACATGTGCGATCCGTCGTACTGGGTCGGTCAGGTTCGGGAGACGGTGCGGTTCGCGGATGCTGTTGCCGCGATGGCGGATTCGGGTGTTTCCAGGTTCGCCGAGATCGGGCCCGACGCGGTATTGACCCCGATGATCGTCCAAACCCTCGACGGCGAGCACCCGGCCGCCACGGTGGTGCCGCTGGCGCGCCGCGGTAAAGCCGACGCCGTGTCGGTGTCGAACGGCGCGGCCGGATTGTTCGTCTCCGGCGCCGACCTCGACTGGGCCGCGTGGTACGACGGCACCGGAGCCCGCCGAATCCCCCTGCCCACCTATGCCTTTCAGCGTCACCGGTATTGGATGCCCGAGGGATCCACCGGTAGGGGTGATGCCCGATCGATGGGCCTCGCCACCACCGGACACCCGCTGGTTCCCACGGTGATCGCGCAACCGGACACCGGCGGTGTGATCCTGACCGGGCGTCTGTCGGTCCAGTCGCATCCCTGGCTGGCCGATCACGGCGTGCTCGGCACCGTGCTGTTCCCCGGCGCCGGTCTGGTCGAACTCGCCCTGCGAGCCGGCAGCCAGGTGGGCCTTTCGACGCTGGCGGACTTCGTCCTGCACGCGCCGCTGGTACTGCCGGAAGCGGGCGGGGTCGCGGTGCGCAGCGTCGTCGGCGCCGAGGACGAGACGGGTCATCGCGCGGTGCGGATCTACTCCTGCCCCGAAGGCGAGAGCGACGCGGCATCGTCGTGGACGCTGCACGCCGAAGGCGCGCTCACCGCCGGTGACGCGGCCGAGGCCGCCGACCTCACGGCGTGGCCTCCGATCGGAGCGCAGCCGCTGCCGGTCGGCGGTGTCTATGACGACCTCCGCGCCGGTGGGTACGAGTACGGGCCCTCCTTCCAGGGTTTGCGGGCGGCATGGCAGCGCGGCGACGAAGTGTTCGCCGAGGTCGCGCTGCCCGACCCACGGGAAGCCGCGGAATACGGACTCCATCCCGCACTGCTCGACTCCGCCCTGCACGCCCTGCTCATCGGCGACTCGGGGCGCGCTGACGAGACCGGGCCCGCGTTGCCGTTCGAATGGTCCGGGGTCACCGTGCACGCGACGGGAGCCGGCGCCCTGCGCGTTCGCGCGACCCGCGTCGGCGACCGGACGGTGCGGGTGGATCTCACGGATCCGACCGGCGCTCCGGTGGCGACGGTGCGCCGACTGGCCGCCCGGCCGATCGACGCCGCGCAGCTCGCGGCGATGACATCCACGGTCGACAACGCGCTGTACCGGGTCGAATGGACTCCGATGTCGGTGTCCGACAGCGAGGTACACACCGTGTCGTGGGCGGATCTCGGTGACGAGGTTCCGGCCGCGGTCGTACTGGATGCCCCGGCGGGGAATGATCCCGACGCCGTTCGCACCGCGACTCACGCGGTGCTGCACGTGCTGCAAACCTGGATCGCCGACCGCCGATCCAGCCAGGCGGCACTGGTGATTCGGACCGGCGGCGCGGTTTCGGTTGCCGGGGAGGACATGACGAATCTCGCCGGTGCCGCGGTGGCCGGCCTGGTCCGCTCCGCTCAGGCGGAGAGTTCGGGGCGAATCATCCTGGTGGACACCGATTCCGAGGTCGCCGAGCCGTTGGGCGGAATCCTGGCCTCCGGGGAACCGCAGGTGGTCGTGCGCGGCGGGCGAGTGCACAGCGCGCGACTGGTCCGAGCGACGACCCCGGCGACGACCAGGTCGGCCCCGAGCGTCGCTTTCGGTCCGGACGAGACCGTGCTCATCACCGGCGCTAGTGGCTTCCTGGGCGGATTGTTCGCGAGGCACCTGGTGAACACCCGCGGTGTGCGGCACCTGCTGCTGCTGAGCCGGCGTGGCGAGTCGGCGCCCAGTGCCGCCGAGCTGGCGGCCGAGCTACGCGGTGCCGGCGCCGACATCGACTTCGTCGCTTGCGATGTCGCCGATCGTGCCGCGCTCACCGAGGTACTGTCCGCCATCCCCGCGAGCCGTCCGCTCACCGGCGTCTTCCACACGGCCGGTGTGCTCGACGATGGCGCCGTCACCTCGCTGACCCCGGATCGGATGGATGCGGTGTTGCGGCCCAAGGTCGATGCGGCCCTGCACCTGCACGAGCTGACCGCCGAGCTGCCGCTGAAGGCGTTCGTGCTGTTCAGCTCGGTGGCCGGAGCGTTCGGCAGTCCGGGGCAGGGCAACTATGCCGCGGCCAATGCCTGTCTGGACGCGGTCGCGGCGCACCGCCGGGCATCCGGGCGGCGCGGGCAGTCCCTCGCGTGGGGGCTGTGGAGCGGCGACGGCGGCATGGGCGCCGAGCTCGGTGACGTCGACCGGCGTCGCATGGCCCGTTCGGGGATGCTGCCGCTGTCGGCGGAGCAGGGGTTGGCGTTGTTCGACGCCGCCGCCGACATCGACACGGCGGCACCTGTTCTCGCCAGGCTGGACCGGGAGGGACTCCGCGGTGCGGGGTTCGCGACGGCCCTGCTGTCCGGTCTCGTCCCCACTCGCCCGGTATCGGCCGCCCCGGCCGCACTGCGCGCCCGGCTGGCCGACACACCCGCGGGCGAACGCCTCGGTGTGCTCGTCGACCTGGTTCGCGATCAGGTGGCCGCGGTGCTGGGGCACCGGAACGCGAAGGCCATCGCGGCCGACCGGGCCTTCAGCGAGCTGGGCTTCGATTCGATCACCGCCATCGAATTCCGCAACGCCCTCAAAACCGCTACCGGGCTGCCCTTGCCGGCGACGCTGGTCTTCGACTATCCGTCACCGGAGGCGCTGGCCGAATACCTGGCCGAAGAGTTCATCGACGAGCACCACCCCGACGCGTCGGCAGACGCGTCCGACGACGAGATCCGCAGTGCGCTCCAGACGATTTCGCTGACCCGCCTCCGCGAAGCCGGATTGCTGGAGGCGCTCATGCGACTCGCGCAGCGGCCCGACGGCCCCGGCGAGACAGCAGCGCACAGCGCGGACGAGTCCATCGATGAACTCGATCTCGACGACTTGATCAATCTGGCTTACAACTCCGACAGCCTGTGAGTAGACCCATGTCAGATATTCCCACAGCGCCCTTCTCGGGCGTCGTCGGCTCACACCACCAGGGCGTGAGCGTCGGTTCCCGCGCCTACCGGGACGGTTTCACCGACACCACAAGGGTGCCGGCCAGCGCCTTCCCGTCGGCGAGCGTTGGTAGCCCGGCCTCCTGCTTGGGGGTCCGGGGATCGATGAGGGTCTCGTGCGCGCGCCCACAGGGCGAGGTTGATCGCCGCATTCACATCCCGATCAGCGCGAAACCCGCACCCGCAGGTGAAGATTCGATCGGCCAGCGTGAGCGTGGTGTTGAGGCCGCCGCACGCCGAACAGGTCTTGCTGGACGCGAACCAGCGGTCGGCGGTGATGACTTCTCCGCCGCGCCAGCTGAGCTTGTAGTCCAGGATGCGAGCGAACTCGCCCCACCCGGCGTCGCTGATCTCCCGCGACAACCTACGGTTGCGCAGCATCCCCGCCACATGCAGGTCCTCGACAACGAGCCGGTCGTGGGTCTTGACCAGCTCGTTGACCACACCATGCAGAAAATGGCGACGGGTATTGGCGATCCGATGATGATGCCGCCCAAGGCGGGCAGCCGCCCGGGCGCGGTTGACCGATCCTTTCTCCTTACGGGACAACGCTTTCGACAACCGCCGCAGGCGTGGCAATCCGTTCTTCAGCGGTGTGGGTGCGGTGATGCGGGCTACCTCGTGGCCGTCGGCTGTGGCGGCGACAACGAACGCCGACAACCCCCGATCGATGCCCACCCACCCGTCGAGGTCATCAACAGCGCGGGTCCGATGTTGGCGGGCCGGGTGCAGATCGGCGGCCTCACACGACAAGCTGACCTGCCAGCGACCCGCCCGCCGGGTGATGGTGGCATTGAGGATCTTCGCCCGCCCGCCAGCGAGCATCCGCCGCAGGCGGCGGGTGTCCTCGCGCACCCGAATCGTGCCGATTCCGGGCAGGGTCACCGACCGGGGCGTGGCATCGTCACCGACACGGATCGCTGCCCGGCCACCGCGTGGGTGTCTGTTTCGCAGCCGAAACGATGGGATGGCACCGCTTTTGGATGTGAACCGTGGAAACCCCACCCACGGACCGGTGCGTTTCCCGGACCGCGAGTCCGACCAAGCGGCCAAGCCGCGCCCACAGTTCACGGCGGCTTCTTCGAACACCTGCTGGTAGACCTGGTCCCGCCACCGCAGCCCGGTCACGATCACCTCGATGTCCCCGGCGGGGTCGACGACGAATACCCGCCCAGCGTCTTCGGACTTCTTCCACGCGTTGAAGGCGTTGATGAGGCTGAACGCGGTGAACGGCACCGGATGGGCAGGCTCGATTTTCCTCTGTGCCAGCGCGGTTTTCACCATATCCAGGCACTGGTTGTAAGCGAATCTCGCTGCCCCGGCGTGCCGGGTAAGCGCCTGTTGCTGCTCGACAGTGGCGTCGAGGCAGTAGCGGAAGGTGATGTGCCTGCTCATCACCGGCGAGTGTGGCACAGGCCACCGACAGAAACCGGTGACCCCGTCACCGACCCGAACCTGCCAGCACCAACGATCAGTTCATAGACAGGTTGAACGCGATATGACGAATTTCGACGACAGCACCGCAAAACTCGCTGATGCGCTCCGGGCCTCTCTGAAGGAAACCAGTCGGTTGCGGGCGCACAATCGTAAGCTCGACGCCGCGCTGCGGGAGCCGATCGCGATCGTGGGCATGGCCTGCCGATACCCCGGCGGTGTCGAGTCACCGGAAGACCTGTGGCGACTGGTCTCCGACGGCGTCGACGCCACCACCGACCTCCCCGCCAACCGCGGCTGGGATATCGAACGCATCTACGACCCGACCGGCGAACAACCCGGCCGTTCCCACACCCGATCCGGCGGATTCCTGCACACCGCAGGCGATTTCGACCCCGCGTTCTTCGGGATCAGCCCGAACGAAGCGGCCACCATGGATCCGCAGCAGTTCCTCCTGCTCGAAACCTCCTGGGAGGCATTCGAACGCGCCGGAATCGACCCGGCGACCCTGCGCGGCAGCGCGACCGGCGTCTGGGTCGGCATGATGTACCACGACTACCCGGCCAACGCGAACGCGGGATCGCTGGCGTCGGGCCGGATCTCCTACACCTTCGGACTCCAGGGACCGTCGGTCACCGTCGACACCGCATGTTCGTCCTCGCTGGTGGCCATGCATTCGGCCGCCGCCGCACTGCGCTCGGGCGAGTGCGAGCTGGCCCTGGCGGGCGGTGTGACCGTGATGGCGGGCCCGGACACGTTGGTGGAGTTCAGCCGGCAACGCGGACTGGCCATCGACGGCCGCTGTAAGTCGTTCTCCGACAGCGCCGACGGCGTCGGCTGGGCGGAGGGCGCCGGTGTGCTGGTGCTGGAACGACTGTCCGACGCGCAGCGCAACGGCCACCGGATTCTCGCCGTGCTGGCCGGTTCGGCGGTGAACTCCGACGGCGCGTCCAATGGGCTGACCGCGCCCAACGGCCCCGCGCAGCGGCGCGTCATCGAGCAGGCACTTTCCAATGCCGGAATCTCCGCCGCCGACGTCGACGCGGTCGAAGGACACGGCACCGGAACGACGTTGGGCGACCCGATCGAGGCGCAGGCGCTGCTGGCCATCTACGGCCGCGATCGCGGCCCGGAACGGCCGCTGTGGCTCGGGTCGCTGAAGTCGAACATCGGACACGCGCAGGCCGCCGCGGGCGTGGGCGGCGTGATCAAGATGGTGATGGCGATGCGGCACGGAACACTGCCGCGCACGCTGCACGTGGACCGGCCATCGACCAAGGTCGACTGGTCCGCGGGTGAGGTGCGGCTGCTGACCGAACCGGTGCCGTGGCCGCTGCTCGATCGCCCACGCCGCGCGGGCGTGTCGTCATTCGGCATCAGCGGCACCAACGCACACGTCATCCTCGAACAGGCTCCCGCCCTCGAACAGGCGCCCGCCGCCGCGACGACTCCGGCCGAGCCCGCCGGGGCGGTCATGCCCTGGGTGCTGTCCGCCGCCAGTGCCCGTGCGCTCGGCGAACAGGCCGTTCGCTTGCGGTCGTATGTCCGCGAAAACGCCGTCGCAGCACACGATGTCGGATACTCCCTGGCCGCCACCCGCGCCACGCTCGGCCATCGAGCGGTGGTCCTCGGCGCCGATCGCGACGAACTGCTGTCGGGTATCGAGGCATTGGGGCGCGGAGACTCCGTACCCGGTGTGGTGTCGGGACGCGCGGCTTCGGGTTCGACGGGGTTCGTCTTCTCGGGTCAGGGTGCGCAGTGGGCCGGTATGGCCGAGCAGCTGCGTACGCACCCGGTTTTCGCGGCGACGTTCGACGAGGTCGTCGCCGAGCTGAATCCGCTTCTCGACCAGCCGGTTTCGCTCGTGGAGGCGTTGACCGCGACGGATCTGATCAACCAGACGGTCTTCGCGCAAGCCGGACTGTTCGCCTTCGAGGTCGCACTGTATCGCCTGCTCGAGGCGTGGGGTCTGCGCCCCAACCTGGTGGCGGGCCACTCGATCGGCGAAATCGCCGCCGCGCACATCGCCGGAGTGCTGTCGCTCCCGGACGCCTGTGCCTTGGTGGCCGCACGCGGCCGGTTGATGCAGGCGCTCCCCGCGGGTGGCGCGATGGTCGCGGTGGGAGCGCCGGAATCCGCCGTGGCCGCACTGTTGACCGGCGGCGTATCGATCGCGGCGGTGAACAGCCCCACCTCGGTGGTGGTCTCCGGCGTCGAGACCGAGGTGGACGCGCTGATCGAGGTGTTCGCCGAGAAGTCTTGGCGGACAAGCCGTCTACGGGTGTCGCACGCTTTCCATTCCGGATTGATGGATCCGATGTCGGCGGAGTTCGCCGCGGTGGTCGAGGGCTTGAGCTTCGCCCGGCCGACCATTCCGCTGGTATCGACCGTGACCGGCGCTCGGGTGACCGATGAGATGTCGGACCCCGCGTACTGGGTGCGTCAGGTCCGCGCCACGGTGCGGTTCGCCGACGCGGTGACCACGATGGCGGACGCGGGTGTGGTGCGCTTCGCCGAGATCGGGCCGGACGCGGTCCTCACGCCGATGGTGGCGGGCACCGTGGACGCCGAAGGCGCCGTCGCGGTCGCGGTGGCGCGCCGTGAGGAGGCCTCGACCGCCACGGTGACGGCCGCGGTCGCGAAGTTGTTCGTGTCGGGCGCGGAGGCGGATTGGCCCGCGTTCCATCCCGGCGCGCAACCGATCGACCTGCCCACCTACGCGTTTCAACGCGAGCGGTTCTGGCTCGATGCGAAGCGGTATCTGTCGACGACGTGGCTGGCCGCCGAAGCCGATGCCGCAGGATTGGATCCCGTCTCCCATCCTCTACTGGGAGTTGTTGTCCCGCAGCCCGATTCGGGTGGGGTGAGCTTCGTCGGCCGATGGTCGGTGGACTCGATCGGATGGTTGGCCGATCACAGCGTGCTCGGTACGGCACTGCTGCCGGGCACCGGTTTCGTCGAGTTGGCGACCCATGTGGGCGGATTGCTCGGTCACGCGCGAGTGGACGAGCTGATCCTGCACGCGCCGTTGACACTGCCCACCCACGACGGAGTTTCGGTGCAGGTGGTGGTCGGCGCGGCGAATGATTCCGGTCGACGGCGCATCACGATTCACTCGCGCCAGCCGGATGCCGTCGCATGGACGTTGCACGCGGAGGGCGACCTCACCGCCGACGACGTCCGGCCCGATTTCGATCTCGCCGTCTGGCCTCCGGTCGACGCCGAGGCGATCGACGTCGCCGACGCGTACACCGAGATGCTGGATGCCGGGTACGGATACGGCCCCGTTTTCCAGGGCATGCGGGCGATGTGGCGACGCGGCGAGCACGGCGCCGATGGTCACGAGCTGTTCGCCGAGGTGGCCCTGCCGGATCCGGAGGCCGCCGAAGGCTATGGCCTCCACCCCGCACTGTTCGACGCGGCGATGCACGCCCTCATCGTGGATCGCATGCGCGCTGGCGGCAACGACGCGCCCGCACTGCCGTTCAGCTGGCGTGGCGTCGCACTGCACGCGGCCGGATGCAGTGCCGCCCGGGTCCGAATCCGGGTGCACGACAACCGTTTCACGCTGTGGCTGGCCGACAGCACCGGCAGCCCGGTGTTGTCGGTCGACTCGCTGGACACCCGTCAGGTGTCCGCGGACCGGCTGCGCGCCGACCGGGCGGCCGATGCCTTGTTCACGGTGGAGTGGATCGCCGCGACGTCGGCCGCCGCCGGTTCGGCCGCCCCGGCCCGCACAGCGGTCATCGGTGCGCCGGGTTCGGCGGAGGTACCCGGCTACCCCGATCTCACGACGCTGATCGCCGAACTCGACGCGGCCGCCGAAGCTGTTGTCCCCGAGCTCGTATTGCTCCATTGCGCCGATACCGGCGACGCGTCGTCGTACGCCGCCCGCGAGGCATTGAACGGTGTGCTGGCCACCGTCCAACAGTGGCTGGGAGACCCCCGATTCGCCGAGGCCCGCCTGGTGATCCTGACCAGCGACGCGGTAACCACCAGCGAGTACGAGCAGGTGCGCCCGGCGCAGGCGCCGGTCTGGGGTTTGGTGCGCGCGGCCCAGGCCGAACATCCGCACCGGTTCCAGCTCTTGGACCTCGATGGTGCCGCCGACCACGATCCGGCCGCCGTCGTCACCGCCGCCGCGGCCCTGGCGACGGAGCCGGAGGGCGCGCGGCGCGGCGCGAAAATCCTGGTGCCGCGCCTGGTTCCGCATCAGCTCACCGAGACGAGCCGCGAGCCGGTCGAGCCCTTGGACACCGGCACCGTGCTGATCACCGGCGGCACCGGTGGGCTGGGGGCGCTGTTCGCCCGGCACCTGGTCACCGAATACGGTGCGCGGCGGCTGGTGCTGACGTCCCGGCGGGGGCCGCAAGCTCCCGGCGCCGACGCGTTGTGCGCCCAATTGACCGAACTCGGTGCGCAGGTGACTGTCGCCGCCTGCGACGTCTCCGATCGAGACGCGCTGAAAGCACTGCTCGACGAGATCGGGTCCGAACACCCGCTGACCGGTGTCGTGCACGCGGCGGGCGTCGCCGACAACGGCCTGATCGAATCGATGACGAGCGGCCGCATCGATGCCGTGTTCGCGCCCAAAGCCGACGCCGCGTGGCATCTGCACGAGCTCACGAGTGACCAGCCGCTGTCGCTGTTCGTCCTGGTGTCCTCCGCCGGTGGGTTGGTGCTGGCCGCCGGGCAGGCCAACTACGCGGCGGCCAACGTGTACCTCGACGCCCTCGCCACCTATCGCCGGGCGGCCGGGTGGACGGCCACGTCGATCGATTACAGCCTGTGGGAACGATCGACCGGTCTGGGCACGGAACTGTCGGACGAGGATTTCGAACGGATGCGGCGACAGGGCTTTCCGGCGCTGTCCGAATCCGACGGACTGGCGCTGTTCGATGCCGCCGTTACCTCCGGCATCGCCCAGCTGGCCGCGCTACCTGTCGACCGAGCCGTGCTCCGCACGCGCGCCGAGCACGTACCCGCCCTGGTCCGCGGGCTGGTACCGATCTCGGCACAGCGCGAGAAGCCGTCACCGCTGCTGGATCTGGTCGGCCTGCCGTCCGCCGAGCGGCTTCCGCTGCTCGTGGAGTTCGTGCGCAAGCAGGCTGCCGCGACGCTCGGCTACGCGGATGTCGACCTCATCGAGGTCGACAATGTGTTCGGCGAAATGGGATTCGACTCGATCACCGCGGTCGAATTCCGAAACGCGCTCCGCGACGCTACCGGCGTGCAGTTGCCCGGCACCCTCGTCTTCGACTATCCGACGCCCCAGATTCTCGCCAAACAACTGGACGAGAAATTGGCGGAAGGCGCCGGCGCCCTCGCGAACGCTGTCAACGCGGCCGCCGAACGAGATCGCCAGGAGGGTGTCGCCGACGACTCGCTGTACGGAATGTTCCGCACCGCGGTGGGGCGGGAACAGTATTCGGTCGCCTTCCTGCTCCTGCACCTGGCGGCGCAGATGCGTGACCAGTTCACCGCCAACGACGAGCTGGACGTCGAACCGGAGCTCATCCGATTGACCGACGGCGCCGCCACGCCGCGCATCATCTGCATCGCCCCGCCGATGGCGGCCGGCGGTGTGCGCCAATACGCCAGAATGGCAAGCAAACTGCGGACCGCCCGCGACGTGGTCGGCCTCGCACCGATGGGGTCCCATGCGGGCCAGCCGGTGCCCACCGACTACGCCGCGGCCACCAAGGCGTTGCTCCAGCCCATCCTCGACGCCGCCGAGGGCCGGCCGTTCATCCTGTTCGGATATTCCTCCGGCGGGGTCCTGGCCTACAGCGTCGCCGAACGGCTGGAAGCTCTCGGCGGACCCGCGCCGATGGGAGTGGTGCTGGTGGACAGCTACCGGGTGGGCGAGGGCGAAGGCAGTGAGTGGATTCTCAAGCCGGTCGCCGAGAACATGGTGACCAACGAGGCCGCCTTCGATCGATTCGACCCCGCCCGGTTGACCGCCATGGGCCAGTACATTCAGGTGCTCCGCGGAATCGCGCCCGGGAAGATCACCGCGCCCACCCTGTTCCTCCAGTGCGCACAGCGGATTCCCGGAGTCCCCGAGGACTTCATGGCGTGGCAGGCCCAGCCGTGGGACGAGAGCCATCACGTGGTCCAGGTGGATGCCAACCACTTCGCCATGCTGCACGAGGGCTCGGATCAGGTCGCCGCGGCGGTCGACGATTGGCTGGAAG
>NZ_JBHWHH010000020.1:0-58006 GCF_042732555.1 Nocardia sp. NPDC059764 | reverse complement strand
GTGGTTTTGGGAGGGGGTGCGCGGGGGCGCGGGGGTTTGGGGGGGGGCGGCGGAATAGCCTCGCGCCCGCTCTCGTTGGGGACCTGCTGTAGGCTCCGAAGCGGACCACGGTCCGGATATATGACCGGAGTAATGTAGAGAACCGAAAGACGAGGACCCGTCATGACCGCAACCGTGAACGCCACCACCTCCAAGGCTCCGGCCGGTATCGACATCGGCCTCGCCATCGTGCGGGTCAGCGTCGGTGGCCTGCTGGCCGTGCACGGCAGTCAGAAGTTGTTCGGCTGGTTCAACGGCTACGGCCTGGACGCCACCGCGGGCTCGTTCGCGAAAATGGGCTACGACCCGGGCAAGTTCTTCGCCACCCTGGCCGGGCTGAGCGAGGTGGCCGGCGGTCTGCTGCTGGCGCTGGGCCTGCTGACGCCACTGGCCGCGGCCATCGTGCTGGGCACCATGATCAATGCGGTGAACGCCGCCTGGAGCGGCGGCTTCGCGATGTGGGAGCTGCCCGCGGTCTACGCCCTCGTGGCGGTCGCCTTCGCGTTCGCGGGCCCGGGCCGGATCTCGCTCGACGCGGGCCGTCCGTGGCAGCGTCAGGGTCTGGCCTGGAGTGCCGGAGCGATCGCGCTCGGCGTGGTGGCCGCGCTCATCACCCTTGCGGTGAAGTAGCGAAACCCGATCGGGAAGTTTCGGGTCCCCGCGCCGCGTGCAGGGCTTGGCGCGGGGACTACGGACACATCCGATGTGGGAATTGGGGGTTCACCGGAGTATCGAAATCCAATTTACTTCTGCCCGGAAGTAGGAGCTACTCCTGTGAGGGTTCTCACAGGTCATTTCAATTGTGCGACACTATTTGTCAGTCGTTCGAGAGCTTTTGTCACAACTTGGGGATCGGATGTTTCCCAATAAGGTGGTAAAGATGCTCGGAGATAACCGCCATAGCGTGCCGTCGCGAGTCGCGAATCGAGAATTGCGATAACGCCGCGATCGTCCACACTGCGCAGCAGGCGGCCCGTGCCCTGGGCCAGCAGCAGCGCCGCGTGATTCGCCGCGATCGACAGAAAGCCATTGCCACCTCGGGATTCGACCGCCCGCTGGCGGGCCACCAGCAGCGGGTCGTCCGGGCGCGGGAACGGAATGCGGTCCAGGATCACCAGACTCAGCGACGGCCCCGGGACATCCACGCCCTGCCATAGCGAAAGTGTTCCGAACAGTGAGGTTTCCGGGTCGTCGGCGAATTTCCGGACAAGTGCGCCGGTCGCGTCGTCACCTTGGCACAACACGGGCGTATCGAGCCGTTCACGCAGAATCTCGGTGGCCGCCTTGGCCGCTCGCATCGACGAGAAAAGCCCGAGCGTGCGCCCGCCCGCCGCGCGAATGAGACGTTCGATCTCGTCCAGGTAGGACTGTGGCAGCCCGTCCCGGCCCGGTGCGGGCAGATGCTTTGCCACGTACAGGATTCCGGACTTGGCGTGATCGAACGGCGAACCCACGTCCACCGAATTCCAGCGCAGCGCTTTCTCATCCGAGGGGGCCTCGGCGCCGTTGGCCAGCGCCGGATCCACCACCGCCGACGACTGCGGCGGCAGCCCCCAGGTCACCGCCAGATTGTCGAAGGATCCACCGATCTGCAGTGTCGCCGAGGCCAGCACCACGGTGGCGGTGCCGAACAGACGGCTGCGCAGCAGACCGCCCACCGACAGCGGGGCCATCTGCAGGGTCCGGCGCGGCACCCCGCGGAGCTCCTCCGAGGACAGCCAGACCACGTCGCGGTGCGCGGCCGGATCGGCCTCCTCGAAGGTGGTCAGCACCCGGACCGCGGCGTCGTGCACCTCCTCCACCGCCGCCAGCGCCTGATTGCGGGCCGCCGCCGACTCGGGATCGGCGGCCTGGCCGCCCTGCGGGGCCAGCGCGGTGCGGGCGTTCCAGGCCGCGTCGCGGATCAGCGCCAGCACCGGGGCCGCGCCGTCGGGCATCCGGTCCCAGCGGCCGGGCTGCAGGTCGTCGAGCAGGCCGTGCCAGGCCTCGGCCGCGCCCTCGAGCCGGTCCACTTCCTGTTCGTCGATGAGCTTGGAGCAGCGTTTGGCGGCGGCGCTGATGCCGCCGGTGGACAGTTCGGCGGTGGCCACGCCGGTCACCCGGTCCACCAGTTCGTGCGCCTCGTCCACGACCACCACGTCGTGTTCGGGCAGCACCTGGATGCCGCTGATGGCGTCGATGGCCAGCAGCGCGTGATTGGTCACCACCACATCGGCCTGGGCGGATTCGGCGCGCGCCTTCTCCGCGAAGCAGTCCTGGCCGAACGCGCAGCGGGACTTGCCCACGCATTCGCGGGAGCTGACGCTCACCTGCCGCCACGCGCGATCGGTGACGCCGGGGGTGAGCTCGTCGCGGTCGCCGTTCTCGGTGTCGGAGACCCATTCGTTGAGGCGCTGGACCTCGCGCCCCAGCTTCGAGATGGCGAACGCGTCGAACAGTTCCTGTTCCGGCTCGTCCGGAATCGCACTGTTGATCTTGTTCAGGCACAGATAGTTGTTGCGCCCCTTGAGAATCGCGAACTGCGGCACGCGACCCAGATCCGACGCGAGTGCGTCGGCCAGGCGCGGGAGGTCGCGATCCACCAGCTGACGCTGCAGGGCGATGGTCGCCGTCGACACCACGACGGTCCGTCCCGTCCGCACCGCGTGGCGCAGACTCGGAACGAGATAGGCGAGGGACTTTCCGGTACCCGTCCCGGCCTGGACAGCCAGGTGTTCACCGGTGTCGATGGCATGCGCGACCGCCGCGGCCATGGTCTGCTGCCCCTTGCGTTCCTTACCCCCCAACGCCTGTACAGCGGTGGCCAGGAGCTTGGGAACGGCAGGCAGTTCGGGCACGCGACGAGATTACTGCGCCGCGCCGACAACCCTCGCGCAAACCTCGGCGGGCCGTCCGGCAGGACCGATTTCCGCCGACGACCAGGCGGGTTACTCCAACGTCCCGGCCAGTTCCACACCCGACTCGCGCAGGGTCTTCAACGCGGTGGACAGGGTGTCGGGGGAGACGGCGGCGGTGAGGCCGAGCAGGACCCGGGTGTCGAAGCCCGCCGCGCGGGCGTCCAAGGCCGTCGCACGGACACAGTGGTCGGTGGCGATGCCGCAGACGTCCACGGCGTCGATGCCGCGGTCGCGCAGCCAGGCGTCCAGGGCGGTGTCGCCGTCGGTGGCCGTGCCCTCGAATCCGGAGTAGGCGGCGGTGTAGGCGCCCTTGGAGAAGATCTCCTGGATCGCGGTGGTGTCGAAGGCGGGGTGGAAGTCCGCGCCGGGGGTGCCGACACGGCAGTGCGGCGGCCAGGTGTCGACGTAGTCGGGCTGCGCGGAGAAGTGCGCGCCCGGGTCGATGTGGAAGTCGCGGGTGGCGACGATCGCGGTGTAATCGGAGACGCCCAGATATTCGGTGATGCGTTCGGCCACGGCCGCGCCGCCCGCCACGGCCAGCGAGCCGCCCTCACAGAAGTCGTTCTGGACGTCGACGACGATCAGGGCTCGGCTCATGGACTGCCTCCCGGGGCCTGGGCGAACCACAGCGGTTCGGGTCTCGTACTGCATTGTGCCGCTCGGTGGTCAGCCCTGGAAGGTCGTCGGGATCGCCGGTTCGCCCGCCGAGAGCTTCAGGCCCTCCCACGGAAGACTGATCAGGCCCTTCGCGACCAGTTCGCGGCTCTGGGCCAGGGTCGGCAGGCCGGGGAGCGCCTCGCCGTCGCGGACCAGGGGGACCTGGAGGTCGCGGACCTCGAAGCGGTCGGACTCGGGGCGGTCCGAGACGGCCGGGTAGACGATCTCCTCGACCACGGTGCCGGTGTCGCGGGACAGGCGCACGGCGCGCTTGGTGCCGCCGCGAGACTCCTTGTGGGAGCTGCGTTTCGCGACCGGGACGCCCTCCACCTCGACCAGCTTGTAGACCATGCCCGCGGTGGGCGCGCCCGAGCCGGTGACCAGCGAGGTGCCGACGCCGTAGACGTCGACCGGTTCGGCGCGCAGCGCGGCGATGGCGTACTCGTCCAGGTCACCGGACACCACGATGCGGGTGCGGATGGCGCCCAGGGCGTCCAGCTGTTCGCGCACCTGCCGGGCGAGCACGCCCAGATCGCCGGAATCGATACGCACCCCGCCCAATTCGGGTCCCGCCACCTCGATGGCGGTGGCCACGCCGCGGGTGATGTCGAAGGTGTCCACCAGCAGCGTGGTGCCTACGCCCAGGGCCTCGACCTGACTGCGGAAGGCCGCCGCCTCGTGCGCGCCGTCGCGGCCGCTGTGCAGCAGGGTGAAGGCGTGCGCGCTGGTCCCGGCGCTGGGCACCCCGAAGCTGCGGGCCGCCTCCAGGTTGGAGGTGGCGTCGAAGCCGGCCAGGTAGGCGGCGCGGGCGCTGGCGGGGGCGGCGAGTTCGTGGGTTCGGCGCGAACCCATTTCGATCATGCGGCGGCCCCCGGCGGCGCTGACCATGCGGGCGGCCGCGGCGGCGATGGCGCTGTCGTGGTTGTAGATGGACAGGATCAGGGTTTCCAGCAGTACGCATTCGGCGAAGGTGCCGCGTACGGTGACGATGGGGGAGCCGGGGAAGAACAGCTCGCCCTCGCGATAACCGTCGATCCGGCCGCGGAAGCGGTAGTCGCGCAACCACTCCAGGGTTCGATCGTCGAGGAACTTGGCGGCGACCGCGAGTTCGGGCTCCCCGAAACGGAATTCGCCCAGGGCGGCCAGCAAACGCCCGGTCCCCGCGACCACGCCGTAACGACGACCGTTCGGCAATCTCCGAGCGAACACCTCGAAGGTGCACTGCCGCTGCGCCGAATCGTCGGCCAGCGCCGCCGCCAGCATGGTGAGCTCGTACTGGTCGGTCAGCAAGGCAGTACTGGTCAGTCCGTCAGCGATCATCACGATCCCCACTGTAGGCACACCCCGGCGCGCCTCCCGGACTCCGCGCCGCGCCGGGCTTTGATGCCACGCCCCGGCCGGGGCGGCGTGTCGGCTGGGCTGTTGTTTCGTTGCGGTCGAGTCGTACCCTGGTTGTTATGGGTCTGTGTGAAGAAGACGTTGTCGAGATGACCGCCGGTTCGGTGGGCGTCGGCGCGACACTGTCGTCGGCACAGGCGACACCGGAGGCCATTGAACATTCCGAGATTCTGGAAGCAGAGGATCGGCCCTGGGTCACCGTCGTATGGGACGATCCGGTCAATCTCATGCACTACGTGACCTACATTTTCCAGAAGCTCTTCGGCTACAGCAAAGGTAAGGCAACCGAGCTGATGCTGAAGGTCCACAACGATGGCAAGGCCGTGGTGTCCGCCGGTTCGCGCGACAAGATGGAGCACGACGTCCAACGGCTGCACGCCGCCGGGCTGTGGGCGACCATGCAACGTGACGAGTGAACAAGGCGACTACGGTGAACCCGTGCGGAAGTGGAGCAGAAAGAACTCCCTGGGCGGGCTGAAGCTGCGTTCGGAAATGGACGCCCACGAGGCGGACGTCCTGCGTTCCCTGGTCGGCGCGGTCACCGGACTGCTGGTCGACCGGGCCGAATCGGCCCCCGAGGACGATCTCGCGGCGCTGACCGGGCTACAGCTGGGCAACTCGACTCCGCCCGCCGACCCGCGGCTGGCGCGGCTGCTGCCGGACTTCCACCGCCCCGAGCCCGGTTCCCCCGACGCCGAGCGCGCCGACCTGAACAGCGCCCTGCGCAGCCTCCACGAGCCGGAGATCATCGAATCCAAAGTGGCCGCGGGCCGGGTCGTCCTGGACACGCTGCCCCCGCAGGGCGGCCGCATAGTCATCAACCCCGAGCAGGCCGACGCCTGGCTCACCGCCCTCAACGACGTCCGCCTGGCCCTGGGCACGGCCCTCGACATCGACGCCGACACGCCCGAGCATTTCCCGGATGACGACCCCCGCGGCCCGAGCCTCGAGGTCTACCACTGGCTCACCTGGATGCAGGACTCGCTGATCCAGGCGCTGGCCCCGTAGCGCGCCCGCCGACGCTAGCGTGGGCACCGAGCCGGACCCGGTCACCGAGGAGGAGCGCCGTGAACAGTGTTGCGGGACCACGTAATTCGATCACCGACGTCGGCGGGGTGCTGGTCGGGCACCACAGCCTCCTGGATCCGAACGCCACTCTCGGCGAGGGCGCGGCCACCGGCTGCACGGTGGTGCGCGTGCCGGGCGGCGCGGTCGCCGCGGTGGACGTGCGCGGCGGCGGTCCCGGCACCCGCGAGACCGATCTGCTGGATCCGGGAAACACTGTGCGGCAGGCGAATGCGATCCTGCTCGCCGGCGGCAGCGCCTACGGCCTGGCCGCGGCCGACGGGGTGATGCGCTGGCTGGAGGAGCATCGGGAGGGCATTCCGATGGATCCCACCGATCCCTCGCGTGTGGTGCCGATCGTGCCCGGGGCGGTCATCTTCGATCTGCCGGTGGGCGCGTGGAACACCCGGCCCGACGCCGACGCCGGGTTCCTCGCCGCCGACGCCGCGGGGGAAGAGTTCGCGCGTGGTACGGCCGGTGCGGGCGTGGGCGCGCGGGCGGGGTCGATCAAGGGCGGAATCGGCACGGCCAGTGTGCGTTTCGCGGAAGGCCCGGCCGCGGGGATCACCGTGGGCGCGGTGATCGTGGCCAATCCGGTCGGCTCGGTGTTCGATCCGCGCACCGGGTTCCCGTGGGGTGCGGGCACCGACGGTCCCGAGTTCTTCGGGCTGCGCGCGCCCACTGCCGCGCAGCTGACCGCCGCGAACGCGCTGGCGGTGAAGGGCACCGTGCTCAACACCACGATCGGCGTGGTCGCCACCGACGCGGCGCTGGATCCGGCGGCCTGCCGCCGTCTGGCCACCACCGCGCACGACGGTCTGGCCCGGGCCATCCGGCCCGCGCATTCCCCGCTGGACGGCGACACCCTGTTCGCGCTGGCCACCGGGACCGCCGAGCAGCAGCCGAATTTCCCACTGCCCCCGGCCTTTCCCGCGGATCTGCTGATCCTGGACCAGCTGTGCACGGCGGCCGCGGTGTGCGTGGAGCGGGCGATCGTGGACGCGATCCTGTCCGCGACGGCGGTGGCGGGCATCCCGACCTACCGCGACCTGTTCGGCGATTGAGACAACCCGGGCGCGAGGGTGACCGGCCGCCCCGGGAATACCGGCATATTCTCACCTGTTGACGGGAGCGTTTCGGCCGTTCGGCCGGGTGCGAACGGAAGGATGCGACGGTGCTGGTGATCAGGGCGGACCTGGTGGAGGCGATGGTCGCGCACGCGCGCGCCGACCACCCCGACGAGGCCTGCGGCATCCTGGCCGGTCCCGAGGGCTCCGATCGTCCCGAGCGGTTCGTGCCGATGATCAATGCCGCCCGCTCGCCCACCTTCTACGAGTTCGATTCCGACGAGCACCTGCGCCTGTGGCGGGAGCTGGACGCCGCCGAGGAGGAGCCGGTGGTGATCTACCACTCGCACACCGCGACCGAGGCCTACCCGAGCCGCACCGACGTGTCCTTCGCCTCCGAACCCCATGCCCACTACGTGCTGGTCTCCACCCGGGATCCGCACGAGCACGAGCTGCGCAGCTACCGGATCCTCGACGGTGTCGTCACCGAGGAACCGGTCGAGATCGTCGCCGCCTACCCCGCCTAGCGTCCACCCAGAAACAGAGGAGTCCCCCCGATGCCGGTCACCGTGTCCATCCCGACCATCATGCGCCCGATCACCAAGGGCGAGAAGCGAGTTCAGGCGCAGGGCGCGACCCTGGCCGCCGTCATCGCCGACCTGGAGGCCAACTACCCGGGCCTGGCGGCGAAGCTGCTGGAGGACGGCAGGCTCAAGCGCTACGTCAATGTCTACGTCGACGACGAGGACGTGCGTTTCACCGGCGGCCTGGACGCCGAGGTGCCCGAGGGCGGCTCGGTGACCATCCTGCCCGCGGTCGCCGGCGGGGCGCGCTGACCGTGGCCCGCTACGAGTCGCTGATCGCGACCCTCGGCAACACTCCGCTGGTGGGTCTCAAGAACCTGTCCCCGCGCTGGGACGGTGACGAGCACGTGCGCCTGTGGGCCAAGCTCGAGGACCGCAATCCGACCGGTTCCATCAAGGACCGTCCGGCGTTGCGCATGATCGAGGCGGCCGAGGCCGACGGGCGGCTCACGCCCGGCTGCACGATCCTGGAGCCGACCAGCGGCAATACCGGCATCTCGCTGGCCATGGCGGCCAAGCTCAAGGGGTACCGGCTGGTGTGCGTGATGCCGGAGAACACCTCGGTGGAGCGGCGGCAGCTGCTCACCATGTTCGGCGCGGAGATCATCGACTCCCCGGCCGCGGGTGGCTCCAATCAGGCCGTGGCGCTGGCCAAGCAGATCGCGGCCGAGAATCCGGACTGGGTGATGCTCTACCAGTACGGCAATCCGGCCAACGCGCTCGCGCACTACGAGACCACCGGCCCGGAGATCCTGGCCGATCTGCCCGAGATCACGCATTTCGTGGCCGGTCTCGGCACCACCGGCACGCTCATGGGCACCGGTCGCTTCCTGCGCGAGAAGGTGTCGGGCATCGATATCGTCGCCGCCGAGCCCCGCTACGGCGAACTGGTCTACGGCCTGCGCAATCTCGACGAGGGCTTCGTCCCGGAGCTCTACGACGAGTCGGTGCTGACCTCCCGATTCTCGGTCGGCCCCTACGACGCGATCCGCCGCACCCGTGAATTGGTGCAGGAAGAGGGCATTTTCGCGGGCATCTCGACGGGTGCGATCCTGCACGCCGCGCTCGGGGTGGCCAAGAAGGCCGAGAAGGCCGGGCGGCGTGCCGATATCGCGTTCGTGGTCGCCGACGGCGGCTGGAAGTATCTGTCCACCGGCGCCTACGACGGCACGCTGGAGGAGGCGGAGGAGAGGCTCGACGGCCAGCTCTGGGCCTGATCCGGCGGTACGCTCGGGGCAGGGCTAGGAGGTCTTGCCATGAGCGGTGGCAGCGGCATGGGCGCGTCGTTCGATCCGGAGCGGATCGCGCGGCTGCGCAGGGAATTGGCCGACCCGGGGGCGGGACGCACGCCCGTCCCGACCGGCGACACCGGTCCGTCCGGCCCGGGGGCCCTGAAATCGCTGTGGCAGCGCGCCATTGCGCTGACACTGAGCTTCACCGCGCTGCTGTACGGCGTGGAAGCCGTCGACAGCCTGTCCGGCGGCAGCCTCGAACAGAACGGGGTGCGGCCGCGTTCCGGCGAGGGCCTGACCGGCATCCTGTTCGCGCCTGTCCTGCATGCCAATTGGGGGCACCTGCTGGCGAACACGCTGCCGGTGCTGGTGCTCGGCCTGCTCACGCTGCTGACCGGGATCGGGCGCGGGCTGGCGGCGACCGCCATGATCTGGGTGATCGCCGGTGCCGGGGTGTGGCTGACGGCCATGCCGCACACCGTGTCGGTGGGGGCCTCGGGACTGGTGTTCGGCTGGCTCACATATCTGATCTGCTGGGGCTGGTTCTCGCGGAATGTGGTGCAGATCGCGGTCGGATTGGGGGTGCTGGCCGTCTACGGGTCGATCCTGTGGGGCGTGCTGCCGAGCAACCCGGAAATCTCTTGGCAAGGACATCTTTTCGGGGCGGTGGGTGGAGTGGTTGCCGGATGGGTACTCTCTGCTCATGAACGTCGTCATCGTCGCGGGGCTGACGCCGGCCGTCTCACGTCGTAGGGGTGACGCTGGTCGCGGTCGGCGATTTGGGGGATCCCTCCGTTGAGTGAGAATGCAGCGTGGCAGCATGGGGGAATGCGCCTCACCGTCCTCGGGTGCTCGGGCAGCGTGTCCGGCCCGGATTCCCCGGCGTCGGGTTACCTGCTGACCGGCCCGGATATGACACCGACCGTCATCGATTTCGGCCCCGGCGTGCTCGGCGCGTTGCAGCGTCACCTGGATCCGGGCGAGGTCGACATCTTCCTCACCCACCTGCACGCCGATCACTGCCTGGATTTGCCGGGCCTGCTGGTGTGGCGTCGCTACCACCCGAACCCGCCGACCGGTAAGGCCGTCGTCTACGGCCCGGCCGACACCTCGCTGCGGATCGGCAACGCCTCCGCGGAGATCGGCGGCGAGACCGACGACTGGTCCGACGTCATCGACATGCGGCCCTGGCAGGCGGGCGTCCCGGTCCCGTTCGGCACCAGCCACACCGTCGAGGCGCGGCGCATGTTCCACCCGCCGGAGTCCTACGGCCTGCGCATCACCACCGCGGCGGGCCGCACCCTGGTCTACACCGGCGACACCGCCCTGTGCGACGAGGTCTTCGAGTTGGCCAGCGGCGCAGACGTTCTGCTGGCGGAGGCGTCGTGGACCCACGACCCGGCCAACCGCCCGCCCGGCATCCACCTCTCCGGCCACGAGGCGGGCCTGATCGCGGCCCGCGCGGGCGTCGGCGAGCTGCTGCTCACCCACATTCCGCCGTGGACCTCCCGCGAGGACGTCATCGCCGAGGCGAAGGCCGTGTTCAGCGGTCCCGTACACGCCGTGTCCCCGGGCGAGGTCTTCGACATCTGATCGTCCCGTTACGCTGAGCGTCGTGTCGAAACGAGCCGATGGCAGGGCGGATGACCAACTCCGCGACGTAAAGATCACTCGGGGTTTCACTTCGCACCCGGCCGGGTCGGTGCTGGTGGAGTTCGGGCAGACGCGGGTGATGTGCACCGCCAGCGTGACCGACGGCGTCCCGCCGTGGCGGCGTGATTCCGGATTGGGCTGGCTGACCGCCGAATACGCCATGCTGCCCGCCGCCACCCACACCCGCTCGGGCCGAGAGTCGGTGAAGGGCAAGGTCGGTGGCCGCACCCAGGAGATCTCCCGGCTGATCGGCCGTTCGCTGCGCGCCTGCATCGACCTGGCCGCGATCGGCGAGAACACCATCGCCCTGGACTGCGACGTGCTGCAGGCCGACGGCGGCACCCGCACCGCCGCCATCACCGGCGCGTACGTGGCGCTCTCGGACGCCATCACCTACCTGGGCGCGGCCGGGAAACTGGCCGACCCGCAACCGATCTCCTGCGCCATCGCCGCGGTGAGCGTCGGCGTGGTGGACGGCCGGGTGCGCCTGGACCTGCCCTACGAGGAGGACTCGCGCGCCGAGGTCGACATGAACGTGGTCGCCACCGACACCGGCACCCTGGTCGAGATCCAGGGCACCGGCGAAGGCGCCACCTTCCCGCGCTCCACCCTGGACAAGCTGCTCGATTCCGCGCTGGCGGGTTGTGAGCAGCTGTTCGTGGTGCAGAAGGAAGCCCTCGCGCTGCCGTACCCGGGCGTGCTGCCCGAGCCCGAGGAGTCCAAGAAGCGATGACCCGCGTCCTGGTCGCCAGCCGCAATGCCAAGAAGCTCACCGAGCTGCGCCGCATCCTGGACGAGGCCGGCGTCGCGGGCATCGAGCTCGTCGGCCTGAACGATGTCGAGCCCTACGACGAGGCCCCCGAAACCGAACCGACCTTCGAGGGCAATGCCCTGCTGAAGGCGCGCGACGGTTTCGCTGCCACCGGATTGCCCTGTGTCGCAGACGATTCCGGCCTCGAGGTGGATGCCCTCAACGGCATGCCGGGCGTGCTCTCGGCCCGCTGGTCGGGCGCACACGGCAATGACGAGGCCAATAACACCCTGCTGCTGGCCCAGCTCGGCGATGTCCCCGACGAGCGTCGCGGGGCCCGTTTCGTCTCGGCCTGCGCGTTGGTCGGCGACGGTGTCGAGGAGGTCGTGCGCGGTGAATGGCCGGGCGTCATCGGCCGGAAGCCGGTGGGCGACGGCGGTTTCGGCTACGACCCGCTGTTCATCCCGGACGGCGGCGAACGCTCCTCCGCCCAGCTCACCCCGGCCGAGAAGGACGCCGCCTCGCACCGCGGCCGCGCCCTGCGCCGGCTGCTGCCCGCGCTGGCGGCGCTCGCCGGCAACTGAGAACCCGCGGACGAGAAAGGGGTTCGGAGATTGAGTCTCCGAACCCCTTTCTGCTGTTCGCGTGTCGTTCGATCGAGAAAGCGGCGACTGATCTCGTGCCGACCGGGGTAACTCCCCGGGTACGCCCGAGATTGTTTCGGCACCCGACCGCCGGTACGGGTGCACGGTGGTCGGCTCTCCTCAGCCGCCCGCTAAAGTCCCGGGGAGGCGGTAATGGCCTTCACTTCGCGGGTGCGGTTGTGCTCGAAGACGAAGGACAGGAACGGAATCGTGCCCGCCAGGCAGGTCAGGAAGGTGGTCATGGGCTGCCACCGCGCCTTGATGCCCAGGTCGATGGTGAAGACCAGGTACAGCATGTAGAACAGCCCGTGCACCTGGCCGATGTAGAACAGCCAGTGCGGGGCGGTGCTGCTGTCGTCGAGGAGCAGGTACTTGTAGACCATCTCGCCGCACAGCACCAGCAGCCAGACGCCGGTGATGTAGGCGAGCACGCGGTAGCGGGTCAGCGCGCCGCGGATCTTCTCGGGCGCGGCCGAACCGAGCGGGCGGGCGGGCGCGGTGGTCTCGGTGGCGACGGGGGACGGCGCGGAATTGTCGCTGGCGTTCAACCGGCGCTCCTCTCGGTGTGCTGCAGTCCGGCGTCACGGACCTGGTCGTCCATGTCGCGGGCGTGCAGGTCGGCCAGATACCTGTTGTATTCGGCGAGCTCTGGATCCTCGTCCCGGGCGGCCTTGGGGCGCTCCGGCAGCAGGCCCGCGGGAATCTCACGCGGTGCGGCCGGCTTCGGGCGACGGGGGCGGGCGGTGGCCTCGGTGCCGGGCTCGACGGGCGGGGCTTCGTCCTCCCCGGCTTCCTTCTCGAGCCGCACGAAGCGGACATAGGCCCAGATCACGAATCCGGCGAAGAGTGGCCACTGCAGCGCGTAGCCGAGATTCTGATAGGTGCCGCCGCCCGATTCGAACCGGGTCCACTGCCAGTAGCCCAGACCCAGGCACGCCGTGAACGCCACGACCACGAACACGATCAGGGTCGGGCGGCGTTGGGGAGCGGACACGCACTCCACGGTACCTGCCTACTACGGGTCCCGTAGTAGGCAGGTTGCCGATCAGAACTTGAATGTGACCCCGGTCAAACGCTCGGATTCTTCCCAGAGCCGGCGCAGCAGTTCCGGATCCCGGGAGATCTTGCTGGAGGGCGAGGCCTCGACCGGGCCCTGGCTGCCGAAGAAGCGGGTCGGACCCCAGTAGGTGTTCGGGTCGGCGTCGGTCTCGGTGGCCGCGAACAGCGAGGAGTACGCCGCGTGGAAGGGCGACTGGCCGATGATCCGGATGAACGGCTTGGAGATCTTGTCCATGGGGGTTTCGGTCCGGGCGAACAGGTCGGTGGCCGAGACGCCCGGGTGCACGGCGTAGGAGCGCTTGGCCGAGCCCGCCGCGGCGAGCCGGTTCTGCAGTTCCCGCGCGAACATCAGGTTGGACAGCTTGGCCTGCGCGTAGGCGAGGTTGCGCTGGTAGCGGCGGTGCTCGTAGTTGAGGTCGTCGATCCACAGCTTGGGGGTCTGCTTGTGGGCGATCGAGGCCAGTGTGACCACCCGGTCGCCGATCTTGTCGAGCAGCAGCCCGGTCAGCGCGAAGTGGCCGAGATGGTTGACGCCCCACTGGGTCTCGAAGCCGTCCTGGGTTCGCGAGAACGGGATGTTCATCAGGCCCGCGTTATTGATCAGGACGTCGAATTCGCCGGTGCTCTCGGCGAACCGCCGGACCGAGTCCAGGCTGGCCAGGTCCAGGCTCGCCACCCGCACGTCGCCGTCGATGCGGTCGGCGACCTGCTGGGCCTTGGCGGCATTGCGGCAGGCCATGATCACGGTCGCGCCCTTGCCCGCGAGTACCTTGGTGGTCTGCTCGCCGATGCCGCCATTGGCTCCGGTGATCACGACCGTGCGCCCGGTCTGGTCGGGGATATCGCTGGGCTTCCATGCCATGGCTGTTGACCTCGCAGGTTCGGCGTTCGCAGTGCGGCTCCGCACTCGGATGCCCCGACCTTACTCCAGGGTAAGTTCCAGTGGTAGGCCGAACTCGCCGAATGTCTCCCGCAATGCCCGGTTTGCCGTGTCGTTGCCGCATCTTCGCTGGTGAGCGCCACATACTGGGCCGATGACCGGTGCCAGCGTCACCGCCGCCAAGCCCGTCCCGCAGCCGCTGAGCCGCGGCCGAAGGAACGTCGTCTTCGGAACCGTCGCGCTCGGCATGCTCATGGCCGCGCTGGACTCCACGATCGTCTCCACCGCGCTGCCCACCATCGTGGCGGATCTCGGCGGGGCCGGGCACATGGCCTGGGTGGTCACCTCCTACCTGGTGGCCGAGGCCATCGCCACCGCCCTGTCCGGCAAGTTCGGTGACCTGTTCGGCCGCAAACTCGTCTTCCAGATCAGCGGGGCCGTGTTCATCGTCGGCTCGATGATCGCCGGGCTCGCACACGACATGACACTGCTCATCGCGGCCCGCGCCATTCAGGGCCTGGGCGCGGGCGGGCTCATGGTCACCTCCATGGCGCTCATCGCCGACGTCATCCCGCTGCGCGAACGCGGCAAGTACCAGGGCGCGCTCGGCGCGGTGTTCGGCATCACCACCGTCCTCGGACCCACCCTGGGCGGACTGTTCACCGACCACCTGAGCTGGCGGTGGTGCTTCTACGTGAACGTCCCGCTCGCCGTCGTCATGATCGCGGCCGCGGCGCGCACCATCCCTGTGACCCGGGCCGTGGTGAAACCGATCGTGGACTACCTGGGCATCGCGCTGGTCGCGGTCGGCGTCACCTGCCTGATCCTCGGATTGGAATGGGGCGGACAGGAATACGCGTGGACCTCGCCCACCATCATCGGCCTGTTCGCGGCGGCCGCGGCGTTGCTGGCCACCTTCGTGGCCGCGGAGTTCCGGGCTCGCGAACCCATGCTGCCCATGCACCTGTTCCGCAGCAATGTTTTCACCGTCTGCTCGATCCTGAGCTTCATCGTCGGCTTCGCGCTACTGGGGGCCATGACCTACCTGCCCGCGTATCTGCAGTACGTGGAAGGCGTGTCGGCCACCGCGTCCGGGCTGCGCACCCTGCCGCTGGTGGTCGGGTTGTTCTTCACCTCCATCCTGTCCGGCAATATCGTCGGGAAGACGGGGCACTACAAGGCGTTTCCGATCATCGGGTGCGCGGTGATGGCGGTGGGTCTCTACCTCATGTCGACCATGGGGCCGGGCACCAGCACCTGGTTGATGTCGCTGTACATGCTGATCCTGGGCCTGGGCGTCGGTCTGGCCATGCAGGTGCTGACCATCGCCGTGCAGAACAGCGTCCCGTACTCGGATCTGGGGACCGCCACCTCCGGGGTGACCTTCTTCCGGACCATCGGCAGCGCTTTCGGGACCACCGTGTTCGGCACGCTGTACTCGAATCGGCTGCGGCCGAATCTGGAAGCGGCGCTGATCGAATCGCGGGTGCCGCCGCAGGTCGCGCAGAATCCGGCGCTGCTGCGGGAGCTGCCGTCAGAGCAGGCCGCGCCGATCGTTCACGCCTACGCCGACTCCATCGACTTCGTGTTCCGCTGGGTGGTGCCGGTGGCGGTGCTCGGCTTCGTCGTGGCGTTTTTCCTGAAGCAGGTCACGCTGCGGGACAGCGCTCGCGCGGAGGCCACCGACGTGGGGGAGCAGTTCTCCATGCCGGACTCGGGCGACCGGCTGGTGCAGCTGGAGCGGTGCGTGGCGGGAGTGCTGCGCAAGCTGCGGGAGAACACGGTGCCGGATCCGGGAATCCTTGCGGCGGCGGGCAGTTCGCTCGGGCGCGACGAGGCGTGGGCATTGGGTCAGGTGCGCATGTACAACCGGTTGCGCGGCGCCGCCACCCTCGAGGACATCGCCCGAACCCATTGGATCCCTGCGGAATTGATCGATCCGGTGTACGTGAAAGCGGAGCGGGAGGGGTTGTTGCGCCGCGACGGCGGCGAACTCGTCCTCACCGCCAAGGGCGAGCAGGAGGTCGACCGGGTGCGGGGTGCGTGGAAGCGCTGGCTCGAAAGTCAGCTCACCGATTGGGATTCCGCCGATCCGAGGGATCGAGCGCTGCTGGATCAGGCGATCGACAATATCGCCACCAAACTGCTGGACGAGGCCGACCGGCCCGACGTGCTGCCGGTCGGCCACTAGTCCGATCAGGCGTTGACGGCGGCGGGCCGCACGGTGGCGTCCCAGTCGATCCGGAACCGCTGCTCGCCGCCGAGCATCTTCTCCGGATTCATCCGCTTGAACATGATCGGCATCATCAACCGCATGGCCATCCGGGCGACCGGTCCGGCCGCCTTGGTCTGGTTCATCCGCGCCACCCGGGCCGCGACCCCCTCCACCCGCGGCCGCCGCAGCGCCTCGTAGGTGGCGAAAGCCATTGCCGGATCGTCGATGTCGCGCAGGCAGCGGGCCAGCTCGATGCCGCTCTCGATGGCCAGTGACGCCCCCTGACCGGAGGTGTTGCTGGGCGCGTGGATGGCGTCGCCGGTGAGCACCATGCGCCCCCGGTGCCAGTGCGGCACCGGCGGCATGATCTGCAGCGCGCCGATCACCTGCAGCTGGGCGGCGGTGGTGGCCTCGGCCAGCTGCCGGCCGGGCAGGTCATCGGCATAGGTCTCGCGCAGGGTGCGCAGCCACTGCTCGGAGGAGACGGCGCGGGCCTCGGTGAGCGAGTAGTGCTGCTCGGCAGGGAGATTCGCGCCCCACGCGACCCGGCCGTCGGGCATGGCCCAGTACAGGTAGTAGGCCCGCTTCCCGAAGGCGAAGGTCATGGTCTCCGGCTCCAGGTCGAGGGGTACCTCGGTGTACGCGCCGAAGCCGAGCATGCGCAGGTAGGTGGGTCCGGGCGCGTTCGGGTCGACCAGGGTGCGCACGGTGGAGCGGATGCCGTCCGCGCCGATCAGCACATCCGCGGTGGCGCTGCTGCCGTCGGCGAAGAGGGCGGTGACGCCGCGCGTGTGCTCCTCCACCTCGACCAGCCGCTTGTCGTATTCGAAGCGCACTCCGGACGCGACGGCGGTGTCGTGCAGGATTTCGTGCAGATCGGAGCGGTCGACCACGCGCAGCGGCTCGATGTCGACCAGTCCGGGCAGCGGGAACTGCTTGCTGTTGACCGACATCGTGGAGCGGCTGACGGGTACGGCCTTGGCGCGCACCGGATCTCCGGCCCCGACCAGATCGAGGGCGGCGACGCCATTGGGCGCGAGGGCGAGGTTCGCGCCGACCCCGTAGGCGGGGCCCGGGTAGGCCTCGAAGACGGTGGCGTCGATACCGGCCCGGCGCAGGGCGGTGGCGGTGACGGGGCCGGAGATGCCGCCGCCGATGATGATCGCGGAACGAGTGGATTTTGACATGGGTCTCTCCCGAGAAGTGTTCGAAGGCTTGCCGAAAACCCCGAACCGTCCCGCGCGTGGAGAACCCAGTTATCCTGTAGTTGCCAAACTCGGTGCCGGGTTCGCCTGCACGGACGCGGTTCGAGACGGTGTGTTCCGGGCTTCGGCGGCGGTGTTGCAGCACCCTCGCCGGGGCCCGGTTCCGTTCATGAGTCGTGCTGAGTGTGCGGTGTGTTCGGGCCCCCTTCCACAGCCAGCTCTGCCAGGTCGGGGGGTATGACGCCGTCGCGATGCCAGGCCCGCCAGCCCTCGGTGTCCGGGAAGCTGCCGTCGGCGAGCGCGTCGCGCAGGCCGCGGGCCCAGTCGGCCTCGGCCGTCAGCATGGTCAGCTCGTAATCTTCTTCGACCAGGAACAGGCGCGGCAGTGAGCCTTCCACGGCGGCCAGTTGGGCGCGGGTGTCGGCGATGATGCTGTCCAGCTTGGTGATTCGCCGGGTGAGCAGGTCGACGACTTCGTCCGGGGGCAGCACCGAGAGCACGGAGAGCCCGGCCATGAAGCGGCGCTTCTCGGGTTCCGGTTCGGCGATGAGCTCGCGGGTCCAGTCCAGCAGTTCGGCGCGGCCCGCGTCGGTGATGCGGTAGATGGTGCGTTCGGGGCGCGCGCCGTCGCGTTCGCTGCCGGTGATCTCCAGGAAGCCGTGCTTGGTGAGGTTGTCCACGACGGTATAGAGCGAGCCCCATTTGATGCCCATGTCGTTGTCCTTGCCCCAGGACCGCAACCTCGCGGCGATCTCGTACCGGTGCATGGGCTGGAGCACGACGGCGGACAGCACCGCCAGCCCCATCAGATTGGCGACCTTGCGCTTGCGGGCCATGGGGCACCTCCTTACTCGTCTACGAATATACGTCTACGAGTAAAGAGGTCGCAAGCACTTACTCGGCGGCGAAGCGCGCCCGCAGCAGATCGGAGGTGGCCTGGTCGGCGGGCAGGAACGCCTCCAGGTGCAGCTCCGACAGGGTGATGTCGGTGGCCGTCGCGAACGAGGTGAGGGTGGTGATGAGCCGCAGCTCACCGGCGTCGGAGCGGAGTCGCAGCGGCACCGCGAAACCCAGATGCCCGGGCCCGGGATCCACCGGCGGCAGATAGCCCTCGAGCTCCGCGATGAGCGCGTCCAGCGCCGGATCGGGGCTGCGGCCCGCCCGATTGCGCAGGCTGTCGGTGATATGGCGGCCCCACTCCGGCAGGTTCACCACCCGCCGCGCCAGCCCGTCCGGATGCAGGGCCAGGCGCAGCACATTGACCGGCGACTCCAGCAGCTCCGGCGCGCAGCCCTCGGTCAGCAGCTCGAAGGCCGGATTCGCCGCCACCAGCACCCCGAACGGGCGGGTCACCACCGCCGGATACGGCAGGTGTCCCTGCAGGATGGTGTCGAGCGCGTACCGGACCGCGCCGAGTTCCGGTGCGTCCAACGATGATTCGGGAAACACCGGGGCGTACCCGGCCGCCAGCAGCATCGCGTTGCGTTCGCGCAGGGACAGCCCGAGCACCTCGGCCAGCCGCACCACCATGGTCCGCCCGGGATGCGAGCGGCCCTGTTCCAGGAAGCTCAGATACCGCTGGCTGGTCTCGGCCGCGATGGCGAGATCGAGCTGGCTGAGCCGTCGCCGGGTGCGCCAGCCGCGCAGTTCCTGGGCGAAGGGTGTCGTCGTCGCCACGGCCATGGTCGTCATACCTCCACTGTGCGGATGGGGATGCGGTCGCGCGATTCCCTCCAGGGAATGACGTGGACGGCCATCCGATCATTCCCTGCGGGGAATCGCGTGGATTCGCCGGACCGCACAGACTCGCTTCTCGACAACCGGACTCGAACCCACGGAGAAGAACATGAACGGCATTGCCTACCAACTGGAATCGCAGCGCGGCCTCGCCGGGCTGACCACCCGTGTGCAGGAGATCCCGGTGCCGGGCCCGCGCCAGGTCGTGGTGCGGGTGCACGCCACCGCCCTCAACCGCCGCGACATCATGCTGCTGGAGGGCAGCTATGTGCTGCCCGCCCGTCCCGGCGTCGTGCCGCTGGTCGACGGCGTCGGTGACGTGATCGCGAAGGGCGATCAGGTGACCCGAGCCGCGATCGGCGACCGGGTGGCCGGCACCTACTTCGTCTGCTGGAACGACGGCCCGCAGTTGCAGGCGGCGTCCGCCCAGCAGTACGGCGCGAACCACGACGGCTGGCTCGCCACCTACATACTGCTGGAGGAGGATTCGGTGGTCCACGTGCCCGCGCATCTCACCGATGCCGAGGCGGCGTCGCTGACCTGCGCGGGGCTGGTCGCCTGGGCCGCGCTGACCAAGCCGATCCCGGCGGGGCCGGGGGAGACCGTGCTGACCACCGGCTCCGGCACAGTGGCGCTGGCGGCGGTGCAGCACGCCAAAATGCTGGGGGCGCGGGTCATTTCGATCACGTCCTCGGCCGAGAAGGCGGAGCGGTTGCGGAAACTGGGCGCCGACGAGGTGATCGATCGGGTTCAGGTGCCGGAGTGGGAGCGGGCGGTGCTCGAACTCACCGGCGGCGAGGGCGTCCAGCACGCGGTGGAGGCCGTCGGCATGCCCACGCTGCCGAAATCCGTTGCCTCCGCGGCGTACAACGCGCAGGTGACCTTGATCGGGGCGTTCCCACCGGCGCCGGGACAGCCGCAGCCGCCCAGCCTGTTCGGGGGCAAGTTCGTGTCGATCCGCCGCATCGCGGTGGGCAGCCGGGCGGATTTCGAGGCGATGAACGCCGCGCTGGCCGAGCACGAGGTCCGGCCGGTGATCGACCGGGTGTACCCGTTCGAGGAGTCGGTCGAGGCGTACCGCTACTTCATGGAGGGTGACCCGTTCGGCAAGGTGGTGATCGCCATGGAGTGACCGCTATCTGTTGGCAATCAGTTGGAAAAGATACCCACCTGGAACGATTTCCTTATCAAGTGGAAGGTTCTGCAATTCGGCAAATCTGTGTAGCGTGCTCGAAGGAGTGGCTTTTCGGATCACGGCTATCGCTTCGACCGAAGGAGTTCCCGGGTGACGGTGGGTGCGGTGCACGAGAGACCCGAGGAGGCGGACGAAGCGTCCGCCTCAGGCACCCCGGGTCTGAGCGCACCGGGGGCGATGTCGCCGAAGATGCTCGCCGGACTCGTGGTGTTGTCGCTGAGCATGGTGATCGCGCTGATCGGCGGCGCCCTGCGGGAGGGCTGGAACAGCCGCGGCGGACCCGAAGCCCCGGCCGGCCCGGCGCCCACCACCTCGCAGCAGCCGGTCGACGCCACCACATCACCGGTCCCGGCCCCCGCCTCGGCCCCGCCGCCCGGCCCCACCCCGGCCCCCGGTCCTGCCGCGCCGCCGCCTCCACCGCCCGCCCCGGTGGCGCAGAATCCCGCTCCCGCACCGCAAACCGAGCATTACGTCCCGCCGCCGCCCCCGGTCGAGGTCGCGCCGGCTCCGGCGCCCGCCCCGGAACCCGCGCCCGCCCCGGCTCCGCCGCCTCCGCCGCCCGCACTGCCCGACATTCTCGCCCCGATCCTGCCGTTCCTGGTGCCCCCGCCCCCGCCGCCCGCGCCCTAGCCGCGCGACGCGGAATCCGAAGGAGGACAGCCATGCTCGGAACCGCCGACGAAATCCGGCGCGACACCGGTGATCTCGATCCGCGTCGCCTGGGGCAGGTCCTGCTCGCGGCCGTGCTGATGACGGCGGGTGTCGGGGTGGGCGTGCTGATCACGTCCTCGGCGGAGAGTCCGGTCGCCGACACCTCGGTGGTGAATGTGCCGCGGCTGCGCCACGATCCGCACGCTCCGGCCCAGCATCCGCCGACTATCGCTCCGGCGGTTCAGGTTCCGTTCGCGCCGGGCGTGAATCCCGCGGCGCCGAATCCGGTGCCGCCCGTCCCACTTCCGGCCCCGGCGGCCGTGCGTCCGGCCCCGCTGCCGCCCGGGCCGCCGCGTCCGGTGGACGTGCCGGTGGTCATCGTCGGCGAGGCCGGTCCGGTGCAGCTGCCTCCGCCGCCCGTCGAACCGGGGCCACCCGCGGAGTGACCCGAATCTCCGGTCGGCCCACTAGATTCCGGCGACGCCCGCGAGCTGTCCGATTCCGTAGGTGACGGCCATGGCGATCGCGCCGCCCAGCACCACGCGCAGCACCGCGCGGCGCGGGTTGGCGCCGCCCATTCGGGCGCTGACCGATCCGGTGATGGCCAGCGCCACCAGCACCGCGGCGAAACAGACGGGGATGCGCCACTGGACCGGCGGCACCAGGATGGCGATCAGCGGCAGCAGCGCGCCGATGGTGAAGGAGACGGCCGAGGAAAACGCGGCGTGCCACGGATTGGTGAGTTCGTGTGGGTTCAAACCCAATTCGGCCTCGGCGTGCGCGGCGAAGGCATCGTGCGCGGTGAGTTCCGCGGCCACCTGGCGCGCGGTTTCCTCGCTCAGACCCTTGGCTCGGTAGATGCCGGTGAGTTCGGTCAGTTCGTACTCGGGTTCTTCGGCCAGTTCGCGTTTCTCCTTGGACAGCAGGGCGCGTTCGGTGTCGCGCTGGGTGCTGACCGAGACGTATTCGCCGACCGCCATGGAGATCGCGCCCGCGGCGAGTCCGGCGACGCCCGCGGTGAGAATGGCGTCGGAGTCGGTGGAGGCGGCCGCGACGCCGACCACCAGACCGGCGGTCGAGACGATGCCGTCATTGGCGCCGAGCACGCCCGCGCGCAGCCAGTTCAGTTTGGCCGAGAGACCGGTGTCGTGCGGCTCGTGCGGGTGCGGCGTAGTGGTGTCGGCGGTTCCGGCTCCGATGTCGTCCACCTCATCAGCGTAATTCATGGTTCACGACTCATGCGGGAGCGCGATCGGGCGAGGCATGGCTCCCACTTCCGGGGGAAGCGGACGGTTTGCTGGAACTATGGGGGCCATGGTGGGTTTCTGCAAGCGGTATTGGTCGGTCATCCTTCCGCTGGCGGCGGCACTGATATTGACGGTGACCTGGGGCCGGGAGCTGAACTCCACGCTGGCGGTTCTGGTCGGGGTCTGGCTGATCGGCGCGGTGCTGTCCTCGGTGCATCACGCGGAGACGGTGGCGCACCGGGTGGGGGAGCCGTTCGGGTCACTGATCCTGGCGGTCGCGGTGACCGTCATCGAGGTCGGCCTCATCGTCACGCTCATGGTGTCCAGCGGTGAGAAGGCCGCCTCGCTGGCCCGCGACACCGTCTTCGCTGCCGTGATGATCACGTGCAATGGCATTTTCGGGCTGTCCCTGCTGGTAGGAGCCTTGCGGCGGCGGGTGGCCGTCTTCAATGCCGAGGGCACGGGCGGGGCGCTGGCCACGGTCGCGACACTGGCCACGCTGAGTCTGGTGCTGCCGACCTTCACCACCAGTGAGCCGGGTCCGGTCTTCTCGGCCTCGCAGCTGATCTTCGCCGCGGTGGCCTCGCTGGTGCTCTACGGAGTGTTCGTGATGGTGCAGACGGTCCGGCACCCGGACGACTTCCTGCCCGTCGAGGGTTCGGCCGCGGCGGGCGAGGACGAGCACGACGAACCGCCGACCCGTCGGGAGTCGCTGCGCAGCCTGGGTTTGCTGCTGGTTGCCCTGATCGGAGTGGTCGGTTTGGCGAAGGTGGAATCGCCCAATATCGAACACGGGATCGCGGCCCTCGGGCTGCCGCCGTCCGCGGTCGGTGTGGTGATCGCGATGCTGGTCCTGCTGCCCGAGACCATCGCGGCCGTGCGGACCGCGCGCCGGGACCGGGTGCAGATCTCGCTGAATCTGGCGCTGGGTTCGGCCATGGCGAGTATCGGCCTGACCATCCCCGCCATCGCGCTGGCCTCGATCTGGATCTCGGGCCCGCTCATGCTCGGCCTGGGCGCGACCCAGATGGTGCTGCTGGCCCTGACCGTGGTGGTCGGCGCGCTGACCGTGGTGCCCGGTCGCGCGACCCTGCTCCAGGGTTGTGTGCACCTGGTGTTGTTCTCCGCCTTCGTCTTTCTCGCGGTCAGCCCGTAGGCGGGGTCACGAGGTCCGGAGACGGGTCACGAGGTCCAGCGGTAGATCTGGCCGTCGCGTAGTTCGACGGACGTCGCCGGCGCGGTGGCGTGGTGCCGGGACAGCAGTGCCATCACCCGGGTGCGCCCGCGCGTGGTGACGCCGTCCTCGGTCCAGTGCACGTAGGGGTGCACCAGTTTCGCGAATTCCGCCCAGTCGCCGGCCTCGATCGTGCGCAGGACCGCCGACACCGTGTTGTCCACACGCGACAGTGAACACGCAGTGTCCGGGTTGCGCGCGGGTTCGCCGGGAAATCGAGGGTTGCTGAGGGATCACCCGATGCGGCTTCGGGTATGGCCGAGGGCTTCGAAACCCTCTTTCGGGTGGTCCGCTCGGAGGGTGCCGCGGATCATGGTTATAGCCGTTCCGCTCTGATAACACGTTCTAGAATCCCAGGTCACATGGGTCTTCGTCCCGCTGACCGGGACCGACGAGCCTGGTACCCATCGGTAACTTGGAGGCTCCGGTCACACTCGAGTCCGATTTGTTGTAACTCCGGGTAACCATTAGCTTTGATGGCAGGCAGTGTTGCCGATCACGGAGAAGAAATTTGAAGCTCGTCACCCCGCGTCGGTTCCGGCGTCTCGAAGAAGTAGTCCCACGATGACCCGGGCCGTCCAGAGCCGGTCCGCCGTGCGCATCGTGCGGGACAACTTCTCCAGCACCTCGGTGGCGTCGCTGCGCACCTTCGGCCGCGCGGTCGGCATCGCCGAGGAGGCGGTGGTCGGGACCTTCACCGATATCGCGCGTCGCCAGTTCCAGTGGAAAGAGGCGATCCTGCAGGCGTGGCGGCTGATCACGGTCACCGCGATCCCGGCCATCCTCATCGCGATTCCGTTCGGCGTCATCGTCTCGGTCCAGGTGGGCAATCTGATCCACACGCTGGGCGCGGATTCGCTGCTCGGCGCGACCGGCGGTCTGGGCGTCATCAAGCAGGGCGCGCCGCTGGCCACCGGCTTCCTGCTGGGCGGCGCGGGCGCGGCGGCGCTGGCCGCGGATCTGGGCGCGCGCACCATCCGCGAGGAGATCGACGCGCTGAACACCATGGGCATCAGCCCGATTCACCGCCTGGTGATCCCGCGGCTGGTGGCGATGGTCTTCGTGGCGCCGCTGCTGAACGTGCTCATCATCTTCGTCGGCGTGCTCGCCGGGTACGGCGTCGCCATCGGCGGGCAGGGCGTGACGCCGGGCTCGTACTGGTCCACCTTCGGGTCCTTCACCACCACCGCCGATGTGTGGGTGTCGCTGTCGAAGGCCGTCGTCTTCGGATTCCTCGTGGTGATCATCGCCTGCCAGCGCGGGCTCGAGGCGAAGGGCGGCCCGCGGGGTGTCGCCGACGCCGTGAACGCCGCGGTGGTGCTGTCGGTGGTGTCGATCGTGACGGTCAATCTGGTCGCCACCCAGATCACCGATCTGTTCCTGCCGACCAGGCTGGCCTGATGTCGGCCACCTACGTGCCCAAGGGGCTGGGCCCGTTCGCGCGCGCCTATCGCAAGCGGGGCCTGATCCTGCGCCGGGTGGAGAACCTCGGTTTCACGCTGGCCTTCGTCTGGCAGGTGCTGTCGTCGATTCCGTTGACGCTGAAGCGGTATCGCGCGGAGACCATGCGCGCCATCAGCGATATGACCTGGGGCCGCGGCTCGGTCATCGTGGGCGGCGGCACGGTTCCGATGATGATCGTGCTGGGTCTGGTCATGGGCGCGTCGGTGGCGGTGGAGTCCTTCACCACGCTCGACATGCTGGGCATGGGCCCGGTGTCGGGTCTGGTGTCGGCGTACGCCACCACGCGTGAGCTGGCTCCGATCGTGGCGGCCATCGGTTTCGCGGCGCAGGCGGGCTGCCGCATGACCGCGGAGATCGGTTCCATGCGCATCTCCGAGGAGATCGATGCCATCGAATCCCTCGGTCTGCGTTCGGTTCCCTTCGTGGTGACCACTCGCGTGCTGGCGGGCGCGGTGGCCATCGTGCCGACCTTCCTGATCGCGCTGATCCTGTCCTATGCGGCCTGCCGCGGGCTGATCACGCTGGTGCACGGGGCCTCGGCCGGTGTGTACGACCACTATTTCTTCCAGTTCGTCTCCGGCTTCGACGTGATCGCGGCGGTGGTGAAGGTGGCCGTGTTCGCGGTGGTGGTGATCCTGATCCACTGCTACTTCGGCTTCTTCGCGACCGGTGGTCCGGAGGGCGTGGGCATCGCCTCGGGTAAGGCGGTCCGCGCGTCGTCGGTGGCCATCGTGGCCATGGACATGGTGATGTCGCTGGCCCTGTGGGGCTTCAACTCGGCGATTACGTTCACGGGGTAGGGGATGCCGAATTACGGAATGCCGGGTGTGGCCGTCGATCGCAAGCGCGCGATGACGGTCGGCACGGTGGCGCTGGCGCTGGTGGTGACGGTGGTCGCCGGATGGGCGCTGTACCGGTCACAGCAGGACGAGCCGGGGATGCCGATCTCGTTGCGCACCGAGCAGATCGGTGACGGCGTGCTGGTCGGCACGGATGTGCGCGCCGATGGCGTGGTGGTCGGCAAGGTCACCGAGATCGCGCCGGACGAGCACGGTACCCAGCAGATCTCGCTGCGCCTGGACGATTCGAGGCTGTTCGGCCTCGACGACAGCCTGCGGGTGGATTACGCGCCCGCCAACCTGTTCGGCATCAGCGAGATCGAATTGCGCCGGGGCGCGGGCGGTTCCCCGCTGCGGCCGGGCACGGTGCTGGACTTCACCGGCCGCCGCGCGAGCGAGGTCTACGACGCCACCATGGGCTCGATCCTGCGCAGCGCCGCACAGGTGGGCGGTTCGGTGCTGACGCCGCAGATGGCCTCGGTCATCGCGCAGGCCGCGGCCGACACCCAGGCGTTCACGCCGCTGGCGCAGGCGCTGATCACCGCGCAGCGCACCATCACCGACAACCAGAAGATGCCGATGTCGCAGCTGTTCGGCGAGCTCGGCCCGGCCTTCGACGGCGGCGGCCAGTTCGCGGGCGCGACGGTGCAGGTGGTGGATCTGATCCGCAGCATGCAGCGTCTGCAGACCGACCGCGCCACCTATGACAAGGGCGTCGCGACCGTCACCGGTCAGCTGCTGCCCGCCTTGGCGGTCACGTTCTCGCAGGCCGGAACTCAGCTCTCCGGCAGCACCGACATGCTGGTGCCGGTGCTGACCGCGCTCGCGCAGATGGTGCCGCAGCAGTCCTCGGCCGAATTGCGCCTGCTGCTGGAGCGGCTGCGCGCCGCCATGCCCGACAACGGGCAGGGGCCGGTGCTGAACGTGCAGGTCGAATTGAAGGGCATGCCCGGTATCGCGGTGCCGCTGCTGGGAGGTGCGCGATGAATGTGAAGCAGGCGGGCTGGCGGCTGGCCCTGTTCGCGGGCGTGATCGGGGTGGTGCTCCTGTTGGTGCTCACCGCGATTCAGCGTCCGGTGTCCGGGCGGACCGAGACCCACGACGCTATCTTCACCGATGCCAACGGCCTCGAGGTCGGCGATGACGTGCGCATGTTCGGTGTGCAGGTCGGCAAGGTGAAGCAGATCGGCCTGGAGGGTTCGAAGGCGCGGGTGCAAGTATCGGTCAAGACCGATTCGCCGGTGTACGACAACTCGAAACTGGCTATCCGCTACCAGAATCTGACCGGGCAGCGGTACATCGACCTGCAGCAGCAGCCGCAGCCGGGCACTCGCATCGCCGCGGGCGCGCGCATCGGCGAGGACCACACGGTGCCGTCGTTCGATGTGACGCAGCTGTTCAACGGCCTGAAGCCGGTGTTGCAGACCATCTCTCCGGAGGCGATCAACCAGTTCAGCGCGAGCATGGTGGCGTTGATCGAGGGCGACGGCGGCGGGCTGGGCCCGGCCATGGACGCGATCGGGAAACTGGCGTCGTACGTGGACAACCGGCAGCAGGTGATCTCGACGCTGATCCGCAATATGTCGGACCTGTCGGACCGGCTCGGCGGGCGCGTGCACTACCTGGTGCCGCTGCTGAAGCAGCTCTCCGATATCTTCGAGGCATTGCAGCAGAACATCGGCGGGCTGGCGCAATTCGCGGTGACCGCGCCGTCGGTGCTGCGGCCGATCGACAACCTGCTGCGCACGCTGGGGATCAACAGCGGCTCCGACGTGGACGCGCTGATCCGGCAGATCTTCCCCGACGCCAAGGAGGCGGTGGCGGTCCTCGGCCGCCTGCCCGCCGTGCTGAGCGCCGCCGACGCGGCCCTCCCCGCCAGCCCGAGCGGCTGGAAGCCGGTGTGCAGCAAGGGAACCGCGGAACTGCCGGCGGTGGTCAAGGTGCTCGTGTCGGGACAGCAGGTGGCGATATGCAACGGATGAGATTGCCGCGCGCTCTTCAGGGAATCAGCTGGAAGCGTGACGACCGCGTCGTCGATGACGCGACCAAGCAGAAGCGGCATCTGCGGCAGGGCATCATCGGCGCGATCGTGGTCGTGCTCGGCCTGACCGCCGCCGGCGCGCTGTACGTGATCCCGTTCGGCAAACACACCTACACCGCGGAACTGTCCGAGGCGCAGTCGGTGCAGGCGGGCGACGACGTGCGCGTGGCCGGTATCTCGGTCGGCGAGGTCAAGTCCCTGGAACTGAAGCCGGACAAGGTCGTCATGCGCTTCACGGTGAAATCCGATGTGTTCCTGGGGGATCAGACCTCCCTCGACATCCGCATGCTCACCATCGTCGGCGGCCACTACGTGGCGGTGTTCCCGGCGGGCAGCAAGCCGCTCGGTTCGGCGGCCATTCCCGCGGACCGGGTGCGCCTGCCGTACAGCCTGATCGAGACCTTCCAGGACGCGGCCACCCCGCTGGCCAAGATCGACGGCTCCACGCTGAACCAGAACCTGGCGGCCTTGGGCAATTCGATCGACGGTGCGCCCAACACCCTGCGCACCACGCTGCGCACGGTCGGCACCTACGTGGACGCGCTGGAGAAGCAGCGCGGCCAGGTGTCGAACGCGGTGTCGGTGGCCGACGAGTACGTGCGCATGTACGACGGCGCGAAGCAGGACCTGGGCCGACTGATGGACAATGCCAACCTGCTGGTCACCGTGCTCGACGACAAGCATTCGGAGATGGCGGAGGCGATCCGCCTGCTCAGTGACGTGCTCGGCCGCCTCGGCGGCTTGCAGCCGACCTGGTCGGATCTGAAGCCGCAGCTGACCGATGCCATCACCCGGCTCGAGCAGCTCGGCCAGAAGTTCGCGCCGATGCTCAACGCCGCGCAGGACTTGCAGAAGAAGCTGTCGGACTTGGTGATTCCGGACGGCGGCATCACCGTCGACCACTCGCGGCAGACGGTGACTCTCCCCACGCAGCCGCAGGTGTGCGTTCCGGTGCCCGGGAAGGACTGCTGATGTTCAAGCGGATGCTCGGCTCGCAGGCGTTCATGTCGGTCGCGGGCGCGATGGTCGTGGTGCTGCTGGCTGTGGTCGGCTACTTCGTCTGGTTCGACCCGATGAAGAAGACGGTGGCCTACTGCGCCGTCATGCCCGACGCGGTCGGCCTGTACGCGGGCAACAAGGTGACCATGCGCGGAATCCCGGTCGGCACGGTCGATTCCGTCGACTCCGACGGCACCAAGGTGAAGGTGAAGTTCTCCGTCGACGCGAGGTACCCGGTGTACGCCGATGCCGCGGCCACCACGGTCTCGGATTCCATTGTGGCCGACCGCAATCTGGCGGTGCTCAATGGCGGCAAGAACCTGGCGCACTGGGATTCTTCGAAGTGCATCACCAAATCCTTGACGCCCAAGAGCATTACGGAGACCCTGACCGCGCTGGCCGACCTGTCCTCGCAGTTGCAGCAGGCGCAGGCCCCGGACGCGCTGGCGCACGGCCTGTCCGGGCTGGACGCGGCCACTCAGGGCGCGGGACCCCAGATCAACGAGATCGTCAAGAAGCTGGGTTCGGCGCTGGCGCAACCGGATGCCGACATCGGCCATCTGGCGGGCATCTTCGACGCCTTCGCCTCGGTGGGCGAGAAGGTCGAGCAGCACTGGGGTGATCTGCGCTCCATGCTGCTGCGCCTGGGCCCGGCGCTGAACAATGCGAGCACCGAATTGCTCGGTCCCGGTGCGCAGCTCATCGATCGACTGGGTGAGCTGCTGCCCATGCTGAACGACCTGGCCACCATTGCCGGTGACCCGATCATGCGCGCCCTCGACGACACGCTGCCGCTGGCGCGCCTGCTGCGCGCCAATGTCGGCTCGCTCTCGGAGGTGGTGCGCAAGATGCCGGTGCTGACCAATGCCGCCCAGAACGTGATGGGCAACGGCGTCACCTACGGTTCGCCGCGGGCGGCGCTCCCGGCCCCCCAGTCCGAGCAGGTCTGCGCCGCCCTCAACGCGGTCACCCCCGGCAGCTGCACCGACGCCGCCAACGGCATGGTCAATGTCCCGCTGGTGCCCCTGGTGCTCGGAATGGCAGGTGCGCGATGAGAATCGGACGCTGGAACTTCCAGCTCGACACCGCGGCCGCCGGTCGCCTCGGGACCGTGGTGGGGACGGCCCCGGCACGGCGTCGGTTCGAGCGCGTCGGCGCGGCCGTCCTGGCGGCGGGGCTGCTGGCCGGGGTGGGCGGCTGCGCCTTCGACCCGGCGGCGGTGCCGGTGCCGGGGACCGGCGTCTCGGGTTCGACCTATCGCGTCCACATCGAGTTCGGCAATGTCCTGAACCTGCCCGCCAAGGCGAAGGTCATCGCCAATGGCGCGCAGGTCGGCACGGTCGACGGTGTGCGCGTGGTGGATTCGGCGCACGCGGGCGGGCGCGGCGGCTACGTCGTGGTCGACGCCGAGATCTCCTCGAAGGTCCAGTTGCCGACGACCACGGTGGCCGAGCTGCGGCAGAACACCGTGCTCGGCGACATCCACCTGGCCCTGAGCACGCCGCCGGACGGCTTCGGCGCGCTGCTGAAGGACGGCGGCACCATCACCCAGGACCACACCCGGCCGCCGGTGCAGCTCGAGGACACCATGGCCGCGCTGGCCGCCTTCACCCAGGGCGGGGCGGTGAACCAGTTGCAGGACATCATCGATCACTTCAATGCCGTGCTGCCGCAGGATCCGAACGAGACCAAGCGGATCGCGCAGAACGCCGCCGGCAACGCGGTGGATCTGGCCGCGAACCTGGATCAGGTCGACAAGCTGCTCAACGGTCTGGGCGTCAACGCCCAGGTGCTGCACGATCGCGCCGACTTCCTGGACCACCAGCTGAGCCAGGAGTCGGTGGACGCCATGACCGGTGTCACCAACTCCATCAAGGGCGTCACCCAGATCTTCGCGGTGCTCGGGCAACTCGGGCAGTCGCTGGTGTGGCTGGCCCCGCTGGCCACCGCGCTGGATCCGGTGACGCGGTCCTTCGCGCCGCTGGCGCTGTCGGGCAAGCCGCTGGATCTGTCGGTGCCCTCGAACCTGTCGCTGCTGGTATCGCTGTTGCGCGACAAGCTGATTCCCTTCGTCGAGAACGGCCCGAAGGTGAATGTGACCGGCGTCCACGCGGATTCGGTGTCCCGCGACGATCAGGTCACCACCATGCTGGCCGGGCTGCGCATGATCGGAGCGGTGCGATGAAGTGGGGTTCGGTGGCGTCGCTGGGCGGCATCGCGGTGGTCACCGTGGTGGGCGCGAGCTATCTGACCTTCGGGGTGGTGCGGGCGGATCCGTTCGCGCACCACACCGACGCGTCGCTGGTGATGGCGAATTCCGGTGGCCTGAGCGTGGGTTCGCCGATCCTGCTCACCGGCATGCGGGTCGGGAAGATCACCTCGGTGGACTCCACCGCGCGCGGCGTGGAGGTGGGTTTCCGCATCGACGGCGACCGGAGACTGCCGACCGACTCCGACATCACCATCGAGCAGCTCTCCGCGCTGGGCGAGCCGTTCGTGGAGTTCCGGCCCCGCACCGCGGGCGGCCCGTATATCGAGGACGGCCAGCGGCTCGACGCCGCGGCGGTGAAGTCGCCGTTGTCGATTCCCGAGGTGTCGCGACTGGTCAACAAGGTCATGAACCAGCTCGATCCCACGGTGGCCGCCTCGCTGGCGAGCACGCTGAGCGCGGCCTTCCACGACACCGATTCGGCCATGCCGAATCTGACCCGCGCGGGCGACCTGCTGGCCGCGGCCATTCTGAGCCGCGAGCCCAAAATTGCCCAGCTACTCAACAGCTTCCAGGTTGCGGCCTCGAATATGGAAGGCATGGGTGCGGCGACCGCGGCTGCCGCACCGGCATTCGTGCAGTTCGAGCAGTCGCTCGAGCAGCTCATCAATGCGGTCGGTGGACTCGTCGAGCGTGCCCCCGGTCCCCAGGCATATGTGGATGGCAACGGACTGGCACCCTTCCTGGCCGGGCTGACCGAATGGTTGCGGCAGGCCGGGCCCGAATTGAAGACCCTCGCACCCCAATTGCAGCCGCTCGCCGACGCGGCGCGCACGGCGGGGCCGCAAATCAATATCAGCAGCTTGATCTCGCAGGCGCTCGCGTCCACCGGTGACGGTGCCGTGCGTGTGCAGGTCGAGGTGAAGTAGCAGTTCCAGCAAGGAGAAGACCCCCATGTCCCAGGACGCCGATACGAAGACTCCGGTCGAGCCGGACACCACGCCTGTGGCGCCGGCCGCCGGTAAGACGGTGTCGCTGAAGGTCTCGACGCTGGTGACCGCGGTCGCGGCGGCGGTGCTGATCGCCGCCCTGGTGACCGTCACGGTGCTGTGGCAGTCCGCCCGCGGCGACGTGCGCTCGCACGACACCCGCGCGGCCGACGACCAGCACGCCGCGGCAGTCGCCTCCGAGTACGCCATGGGCGCGGCCAACCTCAACTACGCCGACTTCAATGCCTGGACCGCGCGGCTCAAGGCCAACACCACCCCGGCGCTGGCGGGCAAGTTCGACGCCACCTCCTCCAAGCTGCAGGAGATCCTGGTCCCGCTGAAGTGGACCTCGAGCCCGACCCTGCTGAGCTCGCAGGTGATCAACCGCGACAACGGCCTGTACAAGGTCAACGTCTATCTGAACGTGAACTCCACCAACGCCCAGAACCCCGACGGCGTGCTGACCACCGTGTACTACACGGTTGCCGTCGACCCGAGCGACTGGAAGGTCACCGAGGTCGGCGGCATCGATCTGCCGCTGCCCAAGCAGTAGCCGTCCGCCGCGCGAGCGGTCACGCGGTCCGGCGTAGCTCGTCCGCCAGCCGGACCGCCAGCGCCACGATGGTCAGCGTCGGATTGGCGTGGCCGTTGGTCGGGAACACCGAACTGCCGGCGATGTACAGGTTCTCCATGCCGTGCACCCGGCAGTCGCCGTCCACTACGCCGGTGCGCGGGTCGGCGGACATACGGGTGGCGCCGGTCGGGTGCGCCCAGTCGGTGAGCCGGGCCGGGAGCGGACTGGCCTCGCGCACCCATTCGTCCAGCGCGGGCGGGGTGTAGCCGAGCCGGGCGAACTCCCCGGCCACCAGGGCGGCGGCGCGGCGCACGGTGACGTCCTCCTGGGCGCTGGTCTTCCAGTCGATGCGCGGATGCGGCAGCCCGAGCGCATCGACGGTGTCGCTCAGGCTGATCCGGCTGTCCGGGTCGGGCCGCTGCTCGACCATGCAGCGCAGCTCCACCTGTTCGAGCTTGTGCGGCAGGCCGGTGTGGTCGATCAGCCGGCGTTTGGCCCCCGACAGCAGCAGGCCGGGATTGCTGGCGACGGTGCGCGCGTCGTGCAGGTTCATGTGGCCGCGCAGCAGGTTCTTCACCGACTCCCAGGGGTCGTCCTCGGCGGGCACCTCCTGAATCCACAAGGCGCAGTTGAGGAGTCCCTCGTCGGCCTGGATCTCGGGGGAGAGCGCCAGCCCGTGCAGGAACGTGTTTTTGCCGCCGCGCGTTTTCACGACGTATTTGCCGAACCGATCCCGCGCGGCCGCCGAGGTGTGCGGGTCGAGCATGCCGACCACGCCGCAGCGATGGTCCAGCAGGTACCGCCCGACGACATCGTGTCGATTACCGATTCCGTTGGGGACGACGCGATTCGAGGCGAGCAGCAGACGCGCGTTCTCGATTCCGCCGGTGGCGAGCACGATGCGGGTGGCGTGCACACTGCGTTCGTGCCCGGCCGAATCCGCGACGCGCAATCCCAGTACTCGCGTGCCCTCGGGATCGGTATCGATATGGGTCACCGTGGCATTCAACAGAATTCGACTATTGCTCGCGGTGATCTCCGCGGCGTGCGGCCCGAATCGCTTGGAGTCGAACGGATCCGCGGGGTCCTTGCTGATCTGCCAGAAGTAGGGCCGCAGCCAGCGCCGGTCCACCTCCTGGTGCGGCGGATGCCGATCGGCGAGTTCCCAGAACCGGTCGCCGGTGAAGCCGGCCCCGGAGCCCAGGCCCAGATGCGCGGCCGCCCGGTCCAGATACGGTTCCACCTCGGACAATCCGATCGGCCAGCCGGAGAACGGGACCCAGGGCCGGGCCGCGAAATCGAGGTCGTCGAGTGGAGCGCAGCGTCCGCTCCAGGTGTGTGAACTGCCGCCGAGAATGCGATTGCGCGCATTCCGATACGGCTGGGCCCGCGCCGCTCCGACATTCTCCATGTCATTGAGCGCATCGCGTTCGGGGGTGAGTTCGAGGCCGCCGCTTTCGAGTACCAGGACCCGCAGCGAACTTCCCGCGAGTTCGGCGGCCAGAGTCAGACCGGCTGGTCCGGAGCCGATGATGCACAGGTCGGCCGCCAGCTCGCTGTCCCGTACGGCACTGAGGTCGTCGATATGCACCGGAAATCCTCCCGCACCCGCATCCACCCCCGAGAGGACGCGCTTCCCTTTGCCCGGACCTCATCGTAACCGCTCAATTGCGTGGCCGGGGCGCATCTTTCGGGGTCAGCATCCGCGCTGCAGAAATGCGCGCACATAACCGGCGGACTGCCGTACATACATCCACGACCAGAACAACAGACCCGAATCGCTCGGGCTGGCAACCATGGTGATCTGTCCGGAAAAGCACTTTTCGACGATGTAGCGCGCCCGCGACACGTGCGGGGTGTAGGTCACCACGATGATGTGCTGCCAGCGCCCCGCCTGGGCGCGCCGCCGGATCTCGCGCGCCTCGCCCTGGGTGGTCCACGGGTCCGGCACGAAGCACGACACCCGGAAGGTGAATCCGCCGTCGCAGTAGCGGTCCATCACCGTGTCGTTCTGTCCGGTGGACCGCGAGATCAGCAGTTCCGGCGCGTACCCCTGCCGCGCGAGTTCCAGCCCCAGGTCGTAGCGCGCGTACGCGGTCCCGCCCAGCACCACGATGGCGTCGGCCGGACGCAGCGGATCGACCTGCGGGTGCACGAACACCGGCAGTCCCGCGAACGCGAGACCGGTGATCAGCGCCGCCACCAGGGCGACGGACAGGGCGACCCTCCGGAGACCAGTCACGCCCTCGACGGTACCGATCGCCGGCCTCCCCGCCCGGAACGCCCCGATCGTGCAGACTGGGGGCAGTCACGTGAACGGATCACCCAGGCACACAACGTGTGTCATCCGCGAACGAGAGGAGTCCGGCATGGATCTGGGCCTGCACTACTGGAACTTTTCGACCCCCGCCGAGCCCGCGCTGATCGCGCCCACCCTGGCGCGCACCGCACGCATCGCCGACGAAGCCGGGTTCGCGCAGTTCTCGGTCATGGACCACTACTTCCAGATGGAGTACACCGCCGCCCACGACGAACCGATGCTGGAGGGCTACACCACCCTCGGCTACGTGGCCGCGGTGACCGAGCGGATGCGGCTGGGCGTCCTGGTGACCGGCGTGATGTACCGGTATCCGGGGCTGCTGGCCAAGATCGTCACCACCCTGGACGTGCTCTCCGGCGGCCGGGCCGAACTCGGCATCGGCGCGTCCTGGTACGAGCGCGAGCAGCGCGCCCTCGGCGTGCCGGTGGTCCCGGTCGGCGAGCGGTTCGAACGGCTCGAGGAGACGCTGCGCATCTGCCTGCAGATGTGGGGTCCCGACAACGGGCCGTTCAAGGGCGAGCACTACGAGCTGGCCGAGACCGTCTGCGTGCCCGCACCGCTGTCGCGGCCGCATCCGCCGATCCTCATCGGCGGCGGTGGCGAGAAGAAGACGCTGCTGCTGGTCGCCCGCTACGCCGACGCCTGCAACCTGTTCGCGAGTTCGGTCGAGGACGTCGCGCACAAACTGGAGGTGCTGCGCGGGCACTGCGCCGCCGAGGGCCGCGATTACGACGCGATCCGCAAGACCGCGCTCTATGTCGCCCCGATCGCGCTCACCGATCCCGATCAGGTGCTGCGCGACGCCGAACAGCTGGCCGGGCTGGGCATCACCCAGCTGGATTTCATGCCCGACCGCGAGCCCGTCGCCTACGCCACCGAGTTCGCCGAGCGGCTGCTGCCGCGGCTGTCCGCCATCTGATTCCGGATTACCCGCCGGGGGTTCGGTATCATCGCGCGCGCTTGGCTTTACCACTTGGAGGACACCGTGCCCGCGAACCCCACCGCCGCCGAACTGCTGGCGACCGTCGAAGCCTCACCGCAGGCGGTCGGCGCGCACGACAAGGCCGCCTGGGTGGGCCTTTTCGCCGACGACGGCAGCGTCGAGGACCCGGTCGGCTCGCGCCCGCACGTGGGCCGCGCCGCCATCGAGCGCTTCTACGACACCTTCATCGGACCCAACGGCATCGCCTTCGACGTCACCAATGACGTGGTGTGCGGCATGACGGTCTTCCGCGATCTGAGCATCGCCACCACCATGTCGACCGGGGTCACCCTGCACGTGCCCATGCACCTGCGTTACGACCTGGCGGAGGTGGACGGCGCGCTGAAAATCCGTCGCCTGCGCGCACATTGGGAACTGGCGGGCATGATCGGCCAGCTCATGGGATCGGGCACCAAGGGTCTGCTGGCCGGGGCCAAACTGGGCCCGCAGCTGCTGGGGAACCAGGGCCTGGGCGGCGCGGTGGGCTTCATGTCCGGGCTGCGCGGCGTGGGCGCGCCGGGCAAGCAGGCGGCCGAGCGGCTGCTGGACGCGATCTCGCGTGGCGATTCGGCCAGCGCCCGTGCGGTTCTGGCCCCGGTGCCGCGCCTGGAGTGGGGTGTCGACGGCGCGATGTCGCTGGAGGACTTCGCCACCCGGGTCAAGGGCGTGCGCTGGGACAAGGCCCTCGCCGCCGGTCATTCGGTGACGGTGTCGGTGGACACCCGCGAGGGCCGCGGCATCGCCGAATTCGACTTCGCCGAGCGCGGCCTGCGCATCGAGTCCGCGCGAATCTTCGTGTCGGCGGCCTGATTCCGGCCCCTCCGGGACGGGTCAGTCCCGGAGTCCGGCGATCTCGGCCAGGGGGTTCTTCCCGCTGAACGTGGTGCCGCCGGCCGCGCCGACCACCTTCCCGTGGACGCTGATCAACCACTGTCCGCACACGCAACGGTGGTACTGCACACCGCGGTGGGAGGAGACGGCGGCGGGCGAGGGCCAAGCGCAGGACGGGCATTCGGCGATCATCTGCACATCCTGCGCGTGCGAGCGGCACATGACCATGATCGACACGCGCTAATCCGGCAAATCGATGGCGTTTCTTGCACGACTCGCCGTGCATGATTTGCTAATGGGCGCATCGCAACTCGAGCCGGGCTGTCTGACAAGCCCTGTGGTCAGACCGTTTTGCCCTTGCGCACCGCGGTGGGCGTTGCCCCCCACCAGCGCTGACAGCAGCGGGTGAACACCGACTGCTCGGCCAGCCCCAGCAGCGAGGCCACCTGGCTCATCGGCATATCGGTGGTGGTCAGGTAGCGCCGGGCCTCGGCGCACCGCACCTCGTCCAGGATCGTCGTGAAGCTGGTGCCCTCGGCGGTGAGCCGCCGCTGCAGCGTGCGCGGGTGGACGGTGAGCAGCTGTGCCACGGTGTCGATCTCGGGCGTGGCCGTGCCGAGCAGCTTCTGCAGCGCGGTGCGAACCCGCGGCGCGATGGCGGCCGCCTCATCGCCGGACTGCTGGGCCAGGAAGGCCAGGGCCAGCCGGTGCAGGTTCTCGTCGCCGCCGGTGAGCACCCGATCGGCCAGGCCGACCGGGACCCGCAGCAGCGCGGCCGGGCGCTCGATGCGCACCGGCGCGCCGAAGAAGTCCTCGTACGCCTGGATCGGGGCGGCGGGCCGGTAGGGCAGTTCCACCGAGCGCAGCCCGTAGCGGTCCTCGACGAGCCGCTGAATCGTCCTGTGCACGAACGTCAATCCGAGATCGCAGCCCTGCACCGGCACCGGCAGGCCGGGCGCGCTGACGCCGTAGCGCAGGGCGATGACGCCGCGGTCGCCGTACGGGTCGGGTTCCATGGTCAGGCTCAGCGAGCGGGCGTGCACGAACAGGTAGCGCGAGGTGCACTCCAGCACCGCGGCCAGGGTGGTGGCATTGCGGATGGCCAGGGCGAGCGGGCCCAGCATGTCCAGGTCCTGCCGCCGGGCCATGCGCAGACCCAGATCCGGGCAGTCCAGCTGATGGGCGGCGAGCTCGAGCACCGCGGCCACGGCCTGGTCGGGGACCAGTAGATCGTCGGTGTCGAGGGCGGCGACCGGAAGGCCGCAGGCGAGCGCCAGCTCCTCGGCGTTCCCGCCCAGCTCGGCCACGGTGGCGCGGAATCCGCGCAGGCCCGCGGATCTGATCACCGACATGTCGTCCAGAATCAAATAGTTGTCGCGTAGTGTCAAGAAACCGAATCCCGAGCCCAACAGACTGGAAGTCATGAACGCCGCGCAGACCCCCGCTGAACACCTCGACGTCGTCATCGTCGGAGCCGGGCTTTCCGGCATCGGCGCGGCGTACCGGCTCCAGACCGAGCAGCCCGGCCGCAGCTACGCCGTCCTCGAGGCGCGCGACGCGCTCGGCGGCACCTGGGACCTGTTCCGCTACCCGGGCATCCGCTCCGACAGCGACATGTTCACCCTCGGCTACCCGTTCAAGCCCTGGCGCGACGCCCAGTCCATCGCCGACGGGCCGTCGATCCTGCGCTACATCACCGAGACCGCGGCCGAGAACGGCATCGACCGGCACATCCGGTTCGGCACCAAAGTCGTTGCCGCCGAATGGAACAGCGGCGAGTCCCGCTGGACCCTGACACTGGAGCAGCGCACCGGCGACCAGGTGGAGCGCCGCACCCTCACCTGCGGCTTCCTGTACTCCTGCTCCGGCTACTACGACTACGACCAGGGTCACAACCCGGTGTTCCCCGGCATCGACGACTTCACCGGCACCGTGGTGCACCCCCAGTTCTGGCCTGAGGACCTGGATTACGTGGGTAAGCGCGTGGTGGTCATCGGCAGTGGCGCGACCGCGGTCACCCTGGTCCCGGCCATGGCCGAGCAGGCCGAACTGGTGACCATGCTGCAGCGCAGCCCCACCTGGATCTCCGCGGTCCCCGGCCGCGACAAGGTGGCCGACCGGATCCGCGAACTGCTGCCCGCCGATCTGGCCCACCGGCTCATCCGCACCAAGAACATTCTGTTCAACATCGGCTTCTACCAGTACTGCCGCCGCCGGCCCGAGGCCGCGAAGAAGCTGCTCACCGGGCTCACCACCCGGATCCTGAAGGACGAGGCCCTGGTCGCCGAGCACTTCACCCCCGACTACGACCCGTGGGACCAGCGCCTGTGCGCGGTGCCCAACGCCGACTTCTTCAAGGCCATGCGCAAGGGTCAGGCCGAGGTCGTCACCGATCACATCGAAACCTTTGTGCCCGGGGGCATCCGGCTGAAGTCCGGCAAGGTGATCGAGGCCGATGTGGTGGTCACGGCCACCGGCCTGCAGCTGCTCGCCTTCGGCGGCATCGACCTGGTGGTCGACGGGACCCCGGTCGCGCTGTCGGAGCAGTTCGTCTGGCAGGGCACCATGCTCACCGGGGTGCCCAACTTCGCGGTCTGCATCGGCTACACCAACGCCTCCTGGACGCTGCGCGCCGACCTCACCTCGCGCCTGGTGTGCAAGGTGCTCGGCTACATGGAACGCAACGGCTACACCGCGGTGGTCCCGGAGCCGGACCGCGCGCTGCGCGAACGGCCGCTGCTGGATCTGGCATCCGGTTACGTCCAGCGATCGATCGGCGATTTCCCGCGCCAGGGCGACCGCAATCCGTGGACGGTCCGTCAGAACTATCTGCTCGACACCGCGACCGTCATGCGCACGGATCTGAGCAAAACCCTGCGTCCGGTGGCCGCCAAGGAGTTGCAGCGGGTGTGACGCTGGTCTCACCGGCATCGCCGGGTGCGAAGTTCGCGTCCGGCCGGTGGGCTACCCCTGCCCCGTGCGATTCTGTGTGGCATCCGAACGCGGGGTAGGGGAATTCGAGGGGGAGCAGCGATGGGTACGGTAAGCGGATTTCTGCTGCCCGCACCGGGATTCGAGCCGCCGTTGCCGTCGTCGCGGCGGCCGGGGGGTGGGGCGCCGGGGTGCCGGGCGCGGGTGGGCTCCGAATCGGCTGCGCGGGCTTCGCGCCCGGCCGGCCTGCAACGGGTTTTGCGGTCTTCGCACCCTGCGAATTCCGGGCGGAGTGACGAACGCAACACCGGCGCAGGGCAATTCGCCCGAACGGCCCTGCGATCGGCGCTCGAGGTGTTGGATGGTCGGCGGCCGCCGGGGCAGTTGGCCCCGCTCGCGGAACCCGCGGTCGTGGCCGCGGTGCGCACTCTCGCGGGCGGGCGCGGACTACCCGGGCGCGAGCTCGGGACCGCTACCCTCACCAGGGTCGATGTGATCATGACCGGGACCGCCGGCGGCGAGGTTTGCGCGGCCTACGATCGGGGCGGGCGGCATTTCGCGCTCGCGGCACGCATTGTCCGCGGTCGTTCCGGGTGGCGCTTGGCCGCATTCCGGGTGTGCTGAAGACCGGAGGGTCTCAGCGGTAATAGCTGAATTGTCTGGCGGCACCGAATTGGATTCGCGCCTGGTTTGAATCCTGCATCCCGCGGGATTAGCATTTCGGCGAATAGCGGCACCTACACGTGGAAGGGCAGTCCATGGCGAAGAAAGTCACCGTAACTCTGGTTGACGACTACGACGGCGAATCGAAGGCCGACGAGACCGTCTTTTTCTCGATCGACGGCAACGACTTCGAGATCGATCTGTCGAACAAGAACGCCGGTAAGCTGCGGGAAGCCCTGGAGCCCTGGTCGGAGAAGGCCCGCAAGGTGGGTCGTTCCAAGCGCAAGGTGGCCGCCGGCGGCCGTACCCGTCCGGCGGTGGACCGCGAGGAGAGCACCGCGATCCGGGAATGGGCGCGGGCGCAGGGTCATCAGGTTTCCTCGCGCGGTCGTATCCCGGCCGAGATCGTCGAGGCTTACCAGCGCGCCAAGAATTAGCCAGCGCAAATCCGAGCGCGGGAAATTCGGCGGGCTGTCGGGGTCGGTGGCAGCGGCTTCTGACATATCGGGCCAAAACTGACAAATCAGGCCATTAGCTCTCCTGGATTTCTCGCGACAATCGGCGCTGTCGCTTTGCGCGGCGACCGCACGGCCACCACCCCGGTCGAAAGTGAACAACAGGTGTCGGGGAGAATGTTTCCGAACAGAAGCAACCTGAGTTCTAGGGGTGATCGTTGTGGGCGAGACCGGTATCGAGCCCGAAAGCACCGGCATGTACGTCGATCGGGACGGTGACATGTGGGAAAAGCGGGATGACGGCTGGCATCTGATGCTGCAGCGCGGGGTGGCGGTGGACCCGGCCTCGTTCTGGGACTGGACCGAGGGCCACGTCCGCGACTACGCCCCGTTCCTCCAGGTACTCGCTGCCCGTTGAGGGCCTTCCTCGCACGCTAGCCCGGCGCCAACGCGCCGCTGAGATGGTCGTAGCCCACCTGCGCGTGCAATCGCACTCCGGTGACGAGCGTCTGGTCGACCACGTGCGAGGCGAGCGGCACGCCGCACAGATCGGGTACCGGCAGCGCGTCGACGTCCGCGCGCAACGCGACCACCCGGTCCCCGGGCAGCCCGCCGCGCAGCATCCCGACCACGCCGTGTCCGGCGACGTCGGTGCGAATGTCGTCCAGGCCCAGTGACTTCGGATGGGTGGTGATCAGCGCCGCGTTCTCGGTCTCGCGATCGGACAGTTCCGGGTGCTCGTGAAGGTATTGCCTCCATCGCACCACCTGTGCGGCCACCGCGGCCGCGCGCGTATCGAGATCGCCGTAGAGGTCGCTCATCGGGGCCGAGGCTATTACTGTGGTCACCGAGTTCGCCATCCGTTAGCTGACGCGTCGGCAGGCTCGTTGCCATTCCGAGTCCTCCCGGGTCTGCCGGGGCGTCACCCGAAGCCGCGAGGTGACCGCATGACGCAGGGCTGGCCCAGTTCGATGGATTCCTTCGACGATATCTTCGACCGCTTCTTCGGATCCGGAATGTCGCGCCGGCCACCGGTGCAGCGCATCGACCTGACCCGATTGCTGAGCGAGAGCGCCAAACAGGTCGTCGACACCGCGCGCCAGGCCGCCCACGACTGGGGCAGCACCGAGATCACCCCCGAGCACCTGCTCTACGCGGCCGCGGCCGTCGAGCCGGCGCGCAGCATCATCGCCGAGATCGGCCGCGACCCCGAACTGCTGCGCGAGCACATGCGCACCGCGGCGGGCGGCGGCGCCGGCGCGCACGGCGACGACCACGCCTTGGCCCTGAGCCCGGCCGCCAAACTGGCCCTGCGCAATTCGCAGCGCGGCGCCGCCGAGGCGGGCAGCAGCTACATCGGACCCGAGCACATCCTGCTGGGCATCGCGGGCCTGCCCGACAGCGCGGCCGCCCAGGCGCTGGCGGGCGCGAAGATGCCCGCGGCCACCGGGGGCCCGACGGCCAAGGAGCCCTCCGACACTCCGACGCTGGACGAGTACGGCCGCGACCTCACCGCGGAGGCCCGTGCGGGCCAGGTCGACCCGGTGGTCGGCCGCGCCGAGGAGATCGAGCAGACCGTCGAGATCCTGTCGCGGCGGCGCAAGAACAATCCGGTGCTGATCGGCGATCCGGGCGTCGGCAAGACCGCCATCGTGGAGGGCTTGGCCCAGCGCATCGTCAACGGCGACGTGCCCGCCACGCTGGCCGACCGCCGCGTCGTCGCCCTCGACGTGAGCTCCATGGTGGCGGGCAGCAAATACCGCGGGGAATTCGAGGAACGGCTCACCAAGGTGCTCGACGAGGTGCGCGCGCACTCCGACGAATTGGTGGTGTTCATCGACGAACTGCACACCATCGTGGGCGCGGGCGGCGGTGGCGAGGGTTCCATGGACGCGGGCAATATGCTCAAGCCCGCCCTGGCCCGCGGCGAATTGCACGCCATCGGCGCGACCACCATCGACGAGTACCGCAAATACATCGAGAAGGACGCGGCGCTGGAACGCCGCTTCCAGCCGGTCATGGTGTCCGAGCCGTCGGTGGCCGACACCATCGAGATCCTGCGCGGCCTCGCCGACGTGTACGAGGAGCACCACCAGGTCCGCTATCTGGACGAGGCGCTGATCGCGGCCGCCGAACTGTCCGACCGCTACCTGACCGACCGGTTCATGCCGGACAAGGCCATCGACCTGATCGACCAGGCGGGCGCGCGCGTCCGACTGCGCACGCGCACACCGGATCCCAAGGTGCGCGAGCTGGAAGAGAAACTGGCGCACCTGAATCGGGAGAAGGACGCCGCGGTCAAGGGTGAGGACTACGAGAAGGCGAACAAGATCAAGGCCGAGATCGCGAAGCTGGAACCGAAGATCGCCGACGAGGTGGACCGCACCGAGATCCCGACGGTCATGATCACCGATATCGCCGAGGTGATCTCGCGCCGCACCGGTATCCCGGTCGCCGACCTCACCACCGAGGAGCGCGCGAAACTGCTGAAGCTGGAACAGGATCTGCACCAGCGGGTGGTCGGCCAGGAGGAGGCCATCGTCGCGGTGGCCGAGGCGGTGCGCCGCGCCCGCGCCGGGCTCGAGGACCCCAACCGGCCGATCGGCTCATTTCTGTTCCTGGGCCCCACCGGCGTCGGCAAGACCGAACTCGCGAAGGCCCTGGCGGCCGCGGTGTTCGGCGACGAGGACCGGCTCATCCGCTTCGACATGAGCGAGTTCCAGGAGAAGCACACGGTGTCCCGGCTGGTCGGCGCCCCGCCCGGATACGTCGGCTACGACGACGCCGCCCAGCTCACCGACAAGGTCCGCCGTCAGCCCTATTCGGTGATCCTGTTCGACGAGGTAGAGAAGGCGCACCCGGATGTGTTCAATGTGCTGCTGCAGCTGCTCGACGACGGTCGGGTCACCGATTCCAAGGGCCGCACCGTCGATTTCAAGAACACCATCGTCATCCTGACCAGCAATATCGGATCCGATCTCATCCTGTCCACCAAGGACGGTGACCTGGATTCGATCAAGCCGCAGCTGGAGGAGCGACTACGCAAGCAGTTCCGCCCGGAGTTCCTCAACCGGCTCGACGAGCAGATCATCTTCCACCGCCTCGACAAGGACCAGCTGCGCACCATCGTCGGCCTGGTGCTCGACGGCACCCGCCGCCGGCTGCACGCCCAGGACATCGCCCTGGACGTGTCCGACGAGGCCATGGATTGGCTGGCGGACAACGGGTATCAGCCCGAGTTCGGCGCCCGCCCGCTGCGTCGCACGGTGCAGAAGCAGCTGGACAACGCCCTGGCCAAGAAGCTCCTGGAAGGCGCCCTGGCTCCCGGTGACACCGTGCGCATCGACGCCGACGACAACGGGTTGAACATCGAGGCATTGCACCACAGCGGCGGCAAGAAGACCGACGCCGAGATCACCGAGGAGTCCATCCTGAGCGTCGGCAAGAGCGGCAAGAAGAGCGGCGACGGTCACGGCAAGAACGGGGTGAAGCCGTCGCGCGGGAAGTCGGCGTCGGGCAAGAGCTGACCCCGGGGGCTTGCGCGTCTGACGTGAACCTGCGTTAACTTTCAGGTATGGAGAACGATCGCGACGCCGCGCCGTTGCCCCTCGGCGACCTGTTCGCCGAGGGGCCCTTCCCGCCCCATCACCCTGGCTGCTTCGGCTGCGGCCCGGCCAATCCGGCCTCCCCGACCATGGCCTTCGAACGCCACGGTGACCTGGTCCGCAGTACTTTCGTGCTGGATGAGCGGCATCAGGGTGCGCCCGGCGTGGCGCACGGGGGCATTGTCTCCGCCGCCCTGGACGAGGCCTCCGGTTCGGTGCTGATGCCGCTGCGGCTGCCCGCCGTGACCGTGAAACTCGAGGTCGACTTCAAGGTCCCCGTCCAGCTGCACCGAGAATTGACGGTCACCGGGAAGCTGGTCGCCCGCGAGGGTCGCAAGCTGTTCATCCACACCGAGCTGACCGACGGCGACACCGTGGTCGCCATCGGCCGCGCGATCTTCGTCGAGGTGACCCCCGCCCACTTCCACCGTTTCGGTGCGACGCCGGGTGAATTGTCCAGCGTCGGAGTTTGATTCGTGATCCGGGCTCAGCGCAGCCGGCGGATGTCGCCGCGCACCCGGTAGAATCCGCCGCGCGCCGACTCGGTGACCGCGTCGACCACGTACCGCGCCCCGGCTTCGCGAATCTCCCTGGGGAACTGCACATTCCAGCCGCGCTGGTACCCGGCCGAGAGCACGTGCACGCGCAGGTTGCCGTTCTCCTGGACGCATTCGACCACGATGCCGTCCCCGGCGTCGGCGATCACCTCCACCGTGGAGCTGGGCATCACCGCGGAGATCTCCGGGGCCTTGATCGACAGAGTCTGCGGCAGCACGCCCTGCTCGGCGTTCCGGATCGCGGATTCGCTGACATCCAGGCAGGCCAGGGTGCCGTTGGTGGTGACCAGGTAGAGCTTCTCGTCGTGGTACTGCATGGAATACGCCGAACCGCACCCGGTGCCCAGCTTCCACAGCCGGTTGCCCGCGGCGTCGAAGCAGTACACCGACGAGAAGTTGTCGCCCGCGAACACGAAGCGTCCGTCCGGTGAAGTGGCGCAGGAGAATACGGAGGCGTCGCACTGGTAGGTGCGTTCGGCCTGTCCGTCCTTGGCCACCATGCGGACCTGCCGGGTGGCGGTGCCCGCGTACACGGCGTCGTTCTCCTGCCAGCCGAACAGCACCGAGCCGCCGGTGCCGACCTGCCAGTCCTTATTACCTGTCTCCAGGTCGTATCTGGTGACGCCGTTCGAATGCCCGTGGTACACACCGGATTCGTCGATGCGCACCATCCAGCCGGAGTCGCCGGTGCTACGCCGCGTCCACAGCGATTCCTCCTCGTGGTCGATGACGGTGAGCCCGCCCTGCCGGTCGGAGACGCCGAGAATGCCGTCATGGATGTCGAGCCAGTAGATGTCGACATTGGCGGCGATGTCGTAGGCCGCGCGCGGCACCTTGCCGGTCAGGTCGTAGACGCGCCCGTCGTCGCAGCCCGCGTAGATCCAGAAGTCGTCGGCGACAATGCATTTCACCGCATCGGGCAGTCGGAACCGCCCGGTCACCATGCCGTCGGGGGTGAGGGTGAAGACGTCGCCGTGCTCATTGCCGACCCAGCAGCGCTCGTCGTCGACGAAGATCCCGAACGCCGCCGCACCGGAGTCGAAGCTCCACAGCACCGGCGCCTTCTTGGCGGTGGACCGCTGACTGACGATGGCCCGTCGGCTGACCGGTCGCGCCGCGCGGCCGCCCATCACCGCGGGCGCGTACCCCTTGCGCACCTTCTCACCGACCTTCTTGGCCGCCGCCGCCCGCGCCTTCTCCGCTGTCGGGAACGAACTCACCTGCCGCTGCCCGGCATCCCCGATCCGCCCATACCGGATCGTCACCTGCGTCCCGGTCACGACGACCTCGTAGAACTTGTGTGCCGTACCGCTGTCCTGGGACAGTTCCAGGTACGTGGTCTCCCCGCCGCTCATGTCTTGCTCCAAGATTCACGTTCAACTCGATGTGCGGCGGAAAACTAACAAGGCCCACCGACATTCGGCGTTCGCCGAGGTCGATGGGCCCGCGCGGCGTTCGGGCTACAGGTACAGCTGGGCGACGAGGCCCGCGAGCGCGCCGCCCACGAGGGGGCCGAGGACCGGCACCCACGCGTAGCTCCAGTCGGCGCTCTTGACGCTCGAGGTGACCGTGTCGCCGGGGCTCTCCTCGACCACGCTCCGGGCCGCGCCGCTCACGCCGACCCCGGCCGGAATCCGTTCCGGGACAGCGTGTGCCGAGTGGCGGGTGAGCAGCAGCGCGTAGGCGATGCGGGGGTTGAGGTGCCCGCCGGTCTTGTAGGCGACGCAACTCTGGACCGACTCTACGGTCTCCAGTTCAGCAAACCTCTAGAAACACGCTGGAGGGGTGAGCCCGGCACGGACAAGGGCGAACGTCCTGTGGATCGGTGAATCGAAATACACAGCGCCGCGCCGAAAACTGTTCCGGTACGGCGCTTTTCGTGAAGAGGAATGCGATCCTTCGCCGCGCGGGAGGACTCCCCGCGCGGCGTCGGAACCATCGGATCCGTCGTCAGCCGACGGCGATCATGCGCGCGGCGTTGGCCGCCTCGTCGTCCTTCTCCTCGTTCGCGGCCAGCTCGGCGTGCACGCGGTCGAAGTAGCGGTTGATCTCGGCGTTGGTGCGTTCGTCGTCCCAGCCCAGGTGGGGGGCGATGAGGCGGGCGATCTCGGGGGCCGCCCGCAGGCCGCGGTCGGGCACCTCGATGGAGATGCGGGTACGGCGGGTGAGCAGGTCGTCCAGGTGCAGCGCGCCCTCGTGGGTGGCGGCGTAGACGGCTTCCGCCCCCAGGTAGTCCTCCGCGCCCGGAATCGGTTCGGCCAGTGCGGGAACCGCGGCGATGAGGTCGAAGATCTCGTCGGTGAGCGAGCCGTAGCGGCCCAGCAGGTGGGTGACGGTCTGCTCCGGCAGGCCGGCGGCCGCGGCCACTTCGGACACCCGGTCGAGCAGTTCCTGGTAGCCGACGGCGCCCAGGATGGGCAGGTTGGCGGTCACCGAGGGCGCGACATCGCCGCCCAGGCGTTCGGCGGCGGCGTCGACCACGTCGGCGGCCATCACCCGGTAGGTGGTGTACTTGCCGCCCGCGATGACGAACAGGCCCGGGGCCGGCTCGGCCACCGCGTGTTCGCGCGAGAGCTTCGAGGTCTCCTTGGACGCGCCGGTCATGAGCGGCCGCAGGCCCGCGTAGGTGCCGACGATGTCGGCGCGGGTGAGCGGTTCGCGCAGCAGCGAATTGACATGGTCGAGGATGTACTGGACGTCCCCGGCGGTGGCGGTCGGGTGGTTCTTGTCCAGCGACCAGTCGGTGTCGGTGGTGCCGATGATCCAGTGCTCGGCCCACGGGATGACGAACAGCACCGACTTCTCGGTCTTCATGGCGATGCCGGTGCCCAGGTCCAGCTTCTCGCGCGGCACCATGATGTGCACGCCCTTGGACATGCGCACGTGGAACGGGAACTCCACGCCGGTCATCTTGATCATGTCGTCGGTCCACACGCCGGTCGCCGAGATCACGGTGCGGGCCCGGATGCTGTGCTCCAGGCCGGTTTCCAGATCCACGACCTTCGCGCCGGCGATCCGCTCACCGTCGCGCAGCAGGCCGGTGACCTTGGTGCGGGTCAGCACGGTCGCGCCGTGCTGGGCCGCGGTGCGCGCGATCATCATGGTGTGGCGAGCGTCGTCGACCTGCGCGTCGTAGTAGCGGATGGCGCCGGTCATGGCGTCTTCCTTGAGCGCGGGCGCCAATTCCAGTGCGCGGGAACGGCTCAGGTGCTTGTGCATCGGCACCGAGCGCGCGCCGCCCATGGTGTCGTAGAGGGCGATGCCCGCGCCGATGTAGAAGCGCTCGTAGTGCTTCTGCAGCGGGAACAGGAACGACACCGGGTGCACCAGGTGCGGGGCCAGCTTGTTGAGCAGCAGGCCGCGTTCCTTCAAAGCCTCACGGACCAGGGCGAAGTCGTACTGCTCGAGGTACCGCAGGCCGCCGTGGATGAGCTTGGACGACCGGCTCGAGGTGCCGGCGGCGAAGTCGCGCGCCTCGACCAGGGTGACGGACAGCCCGCGCGAGGCGGCGTCGAGGGCGGCGCCCGCTCCGGTCACGCCACCACCGATCACGAGCACGTCGATTTCGGTGTCGCCGAGCGAATCAATCGCCCGGGCGCGGTAGGCGGGATCCAGTTGTGCGGACACGAAACGCTCCTTGCTATCGGTAATTTCAGGCTTGTGATGGGGGCCGGTCACCGCTCAGTCCTCGTCGTCGAGGTCGACCCAGTCGAGGGTGCGGGACACGGCTTTGACCCAGCGCGCGTAACCCCGCTGCCGCTGCTCCTCGGTCATGGTGGGTCGCCAGTTCTTGTCCTCGTGCCAGTTGGCGACGAGTTCGTCCGTGTTGCTCCAGAATCCGACCGCGAGCCCGGCGGCGTAGGCCGCGCCGAGCGCGGTGGTCTCCGAGACCACCGGCCGCGAGACCGGGACGCCGAGGAAGTCGGCCTGGATCTGCATGGCGAGTTCGTTGGCGGTGACGCCGCCGTCCACGCGCAGCGTGTCGAGGGTGACGCCGGAGTCCCGCTGCATGGCCTCGACCACGTCGCGGGTCTGGTAGCAGATGGATTCCAGTGTGGCCCTGGCGATGTGGGCATTATTGCTGTAGCGCGACAGACCCACGATGACGCCACGGGCGTCCGCGCGCCAGTAGGGCGCGAACAGGCCGGAGAAGGCGGGCACGAAGTACACGCCGCCGTTGTCGGAGACCTGCCGGGCCAGCGCCTCGACCCGCTCCGCACCGGAGATGACGCCGAGCTGATCGCGCAGCCATTGCACGGCCGAGCCGGTGACGGCGATCGAGCCCTCCAGCGCGTACACCGGCTTGTCGTCACCGAACTGGTAGGCGACGGTGGTGAGCAGCCCGTGCTTGGAGCGCACGATCTCGGGACCGGTGTTCAGCATGAGGAAATTGCCGGTGCCGTAGGTGTTCTTGGCCTCGCCGGGGCGGAAGCAGACCTGGCCGACGGTGGCGGCCTGCTGATCGCCGAGCACGCCCGCGATCCGCACCTCGCCCTTGAACGGGCCGTTGGGGTTGGTGGTGCCGAAGCTCTCGGGATCGGCCGAGGGCGCGATACGCGGCAGCATGCTCCGCGGCACGTCGAACACCGCCAGCAATTCCTCGTCCCAGTCCAGGGTTTCGAGATCCATGAGCATGGTGCGCGAGGCGTTGGTGGGGTCGGTGATGTGGACACCGCCCTGGACGCCGCCGGTGAGGTTCCAGATGATCCAGGTGTCGGGCGTGCCGAAGAGCGCGTCCCCGGCCTCCGCGTCCTCGCGTACACCGGGCACATTGTCGAGGATCCACTTCAGCTTGCCGCCGGAGAAGTACGGCGCGGGCGGCAGACCGGCGCGTTCGCGGATCAGATCGCCCTTGCCCGCCTTCTCGACCTCGGCCACGATGCGGTCGGTGCGGGTGTCCTGCCAGACGATGGCGTTGTAGTACGGGCGTCCGGTGCGGCGGTTCCACACGATGGTGGTCTCGCGCTGATTGGTGACGCCGACGGCGGCCAGGTCGCTCGCGGTGAGACCGGCGGCGGCCAGGGCGCTCTTGATGACGGTGCGGGCGCGCTCCCAGATCTCGTCGGGATTGTGTTCCACCCAACCGGCCTGCGGGAGGATCTGCTCATGTTCGAGCTGATGGCGGGCAACCGCATTGCCGCCGTGGTCGAACACCATGAAGCGCGTGGAGGTCGTGCCTTGATCGATGGCTCCGACATACTGCGTCATCGCGGTCCTTTCGGGAAGCTCGCCATCGAGTCCGATGTCCCTGGTGGAGAGGGTGGAACCGGTGCGTACCGGGCCTGATGTCAACGCTACGAAGTGGAACGTCGTCCGCACAGAGGGCGCGTTCGACAATGCCGAACGGTTAGCCGGCGGGTTACGGCTGATAGGTTTCAAGCGTGCCGGGACCGATTCAGTCGATCGAGCGCGCCGCGGCCATTCTGCGGCTGCTGGCCCGCGGTTCCGGGCGGATGGCGGTCGGCGAGATCGCCGCGGCGCTCGGCCTGGCCAAGCCCACCGCGCACGGCATCCTCCGGACCCTGCAGGGCGTCGGATTCGTCGATCAGGACCCGGTCAGCGGCAAATACCTGCTGAGTCCGGCGCTGCAGGACCTCGGGGCCGGGCATCTGGACGCCAACGAACTCCGCTCCCGCGCGATCAACCGAGCCGACGCCCTGGCCGCGCGCAGCGGTGAATCGGTGCGCATCGCCGCGCCCGTGGAGGGCGGCGTGGTGGTGGTCCACCACGTCTTCCGGCCCGACAACACCGAACAGGAACTCGCGGTCGGCGAGGAACTGCCGCCGCACGCGACCGCACTGGGCAAGGTGTTGCTGGCCTACGACGGCGACCTCGCCGACGGAATGCGCGACGGTGCGTTGCCCGCCCTCACGCATCGCACCATCACCGATCCGGCGGCGTTGCGGCGGGCGATCACCGAGGTCCGGCGCGCCGGATGGGCGGGCGATATCGGCGAATACCGTTCCGGCGAGGCCAGTGTCGCCGCGCCGATTCGCTCCCGGGGTGGTTTGGTGGTCGGAGCCATCGGCATCACCGGGCCGATCGACCGGCTCTGCGACGGACAGCTGCGCATCCGGTCCGCGCCGGTCGCCCAGGTCCGCGACGCGGCGGCCGCGGTCTCCCGGGATCTCGGTGGCGCGCAATGACTTTCCCGGACAGGAGCAGTCACGCATGACGCAGCGGTTCGTGCTCGCCATCGACCAGGGCACCACCTCGACCCGGGCCATCCTCTTCGATCAGCGCGCCCGGCTGAGCGGCGTGGCGCAGCGCGAACACCGCCAGTACTACCCGCGCCCGGGCTGGATGGAGCAGGACGCGGTGCAGATCTGGCGCAATGTGGAGCGCATCGTGCCGGCGGCCCTGCGGGATTCGGGCATCACCGCCGATCAGGTGGCGGCGGTGGGCATCGCGAACCAGCGCGAGACCACCGTGGTGTGGGACCGCGCCACCGGCGTGCCGGTCGCCCGCGCCATCGTGTGGCAGGACGTGCGCACCGAGGAACTGGTCGAGCGCATGCGGGAAACCACTGGGGCGGAACGTATCCGGGAACTCTGCGGCCTGCCGCTGGCCACTTACTTCGCCGCGCCCCGGCTGCGCTGGCTGCTGGACCGCACACCGGGTCTGCGGGATCGGGCCGAACGCGGCGAGGTGCTGTTCGGGACCATGGAGACCTGGCTGATCTGGAACCTCACCGGGGGACCGGACGGGGGCGTGCACGTCACCGACGTCACCAATGCCGGGCGCACTCTGCTGATGAATCTGGCCACGCTGCAATGGGATTCGGAACTGTTGCGTTTCTTCGACATTCCGCGGGCCATGCTGCCGGTCATCCAGCCGTCCACCGGTGACTTCGGGTCCGCAGCGAAGGTGCTGCCCGGCGTGCGCATCGCGGCGGCGCTCGGGGATCAGCACGCGGCGCTGTTCGGCCAGACCTGTTTCGCGCCCGGCGAGACCGAATGTACTTACGGCACCGGCGGATTCCTCTTGATGAACACCGGCAAGGAGCTGGTGCGGTCCGAACACGGGCTGCTCACCACCATCGGCTACCAGGTGGGGCCGGAGCCGGTGTACGCCCTGGAGGGCCCGATCGCGGTGACCGGCTCGCTGGTGCAATGGCTGCGCGACAATATCGGCCTGATCGCGAGCGCTCCCGAGATCGAAACCCTCGCGGGCACAGTGCAAGACAATGGCGGCTGCTACCTGGTGCCCGCCTTCTCCGGCCTGTACGCGCCGCACTGGCGCAGCGACGCGCGCGGGCTGCTCATCGGGCTCACCTCGTATATCACCAAGGGGCACATCGCGCGGGCCGTGCTGGAGGCGACGGCGTGGCAGACCCGCGATGTGCTCGAGGCCATGAACGCCGACTCCGGGCTACGGGCCGCATCGCTGCGGGTGGCGGGCGGCATGACCTCGGACAACCTGCTCATGCAGATCGTCGCGGACGTCCTCGACATCCCGGTGCTGCGGCCGATCGTGGCGGAGACGGTGTCGCTGGGCGCGGCCTACGCGGCGGGCCTGGCGGTCGGTTTCTGGCCGGATCTCGAGGGCCTGCGCCACAATTGGCGCGTCGCGGCCCAATGGCTGCCGCGCATGGAACCCGCCCTGCGCGCCGAGGAGTACGACAACTGGCGGCGGGCGGTGGAGCTTACCTTCGGTTGGCTGCGGCCCAAGAAGCCCTTGACCTAACGTGGCAGGTATGCGGCTCTACGTCGGTTGCGCAATGTGGACACACCCGGACTGGCAGGAGAAGCCGATACCCCCGGCCGAACGCCTGCGCACCTACTCCTCCTGGTGCAACGCGGTGGAGGGCAACACCACCTTCTACGCGGTCCCGCAGCGTCGGACCGTCCAGTCCTGGGCCCGGCAAACCGATCCCGATTTCCGGTTCGTCATGAAGCTGCCCCGCACCATCACCCACGACCGCCGCCTCACCGGCGTGGACGACGAGATGTCGGGCTTCCTCGACGCCATCGAACCGCTCGGCCGCCGCCTGCACGCGCTGTGGATCCAGCTCCCGGGCTCGTTCACCAACCTGACCGCGCTGGCCGATCTGCTCCAGGCCATCCCGTCCCACTACCGCTGCGCCGTAGAGGTGCGCCACCCTGCCTTCTTCGAGAACCCGCGCGCCACAGCGCAACTCGAAGCGGTGCTGAACGCGGCCGGGGCCGAGTGGATACCTTTCGACACCACCGTCCTGTTCGCCGCCCCGCCCACCAGCGCCGCCGAGTACGAGGCGTCGTCGAAGAAGCCCAACAACCCGCGCCGCACCCGCGCGCTCACCGAGTTCCCGATCGTCCGCTATCACGGCCGCGACGATGCCGCCGCCACCGTGGCGGGCTGGCAGCCGTGGATCGACACCACGGTCGACTGGCTGCGGGAAGGCCGTTCCCCCACGGTGTTCATCCACACGCCGGACAACGCGGCCTCCCGGACCCTGGCCCGCCGCTTCCACGCCGAGGTGGCCGCGCGTGTGCCCGATCTGGAGCCCCTGCCCACCCCCGAACCCACCGATCCGATGACGCTGTTCTGACGCGCCGGCGGCACACGGCGGATGACCGTGTGCCGCCGGGTGATTCAGCCGATCAGCAGCGGCGGGTTGCCGGTGCGCCGGGCCTCGCGGGCCAGGGACTTGTCCCGCTGTTCCTCGAATCGGACGACGTCCTTCCGGAGCTTGTCCAGGTACACCCCGACCTCGTTGCGGCGGCGGTCGCCCTCGGGCCCGAAGTCGTTGCGCTCGAAGATGCTCCACTTCTTGAGGTTGGGCAGCAGCACCTCCTCCAGGTGCTGGCGCAGATCGTAGATGCCGTGCTTGGCCATCAGCACGCCGTTGCGGCGGAAGTTGGGCATCCCCAGGCCGGGCATCTGGAAGCGGAGCACGACATTGGCGATGGCCTCCATGGCCTGGTCCGGCGAGAGGTCCAGGGCCGCGCCGCACATGTTGCGGTAGAAGATCATGTGCAGGTTCTCGTCGGCGGCGATGCGTTGCAGCATGCGGTCCGCGATGGGGTCGTCGCACGCTTTGCCGGTATTGCGGTGCGACACGCGCGTCGCCAATTCCTGGAACGTCACATAGGCGACGGAATGCATGAAACCGGCATCGGCGGGCACGTAGTCGGTCCCGGCGTGTTTCTTGATCAGCTGGGCGGCGTTGTAGCCGCTCGTCATGTGCGTCATCCGCGCCTGCTCCAGCGCCACCGGATCCACGCCCCGGGTGACCACCAGGTAGTCCCGGATCACGATGCCGTGCCGGTTCTCCTCGGCGGTCCAGCGGCCCACCCAGGTGCCCCAGGGGCCGTCCTGAGAGAAGTTCTCGGCGATTTCCCGATGATAGCTGGGCAGATTGTCCTCGGTGAGAAGATTGGTGATCATTGCCGCCTTGGCGACTTCACTGAGAGTCGACTGTTCCGGCTTCCAGTCCGTGCCATCCATAGCTGCGAAGTTGCGACCCTGGTCCCACGGGACGTAGTCGTGGGGGTGCCAGTCCTTGGCCATCGATAGATGGCGGTTCACGTTCTGCTCGGCAATCGGCTCCAGCTCGAGGAGCAGCTCCAACTGCGTGAGACTCCTGGCCACGATCGTATGCCCTCCCTTGAAATGGCTCGGCACTGCGGGAATGATGCTCGGGAGATCCGGCGATCGGCCGCCGTGTCGAGAAGGACTCTGGGATTGAAAAGGGATGCCCGCGTGTCGCTTAATGGGACTGGTCGGCTTCGCCTCGGATAATCTAGCCCAGTTCGCCGAATATTGTCTTCATCACCCGCCGGAGTCTCTACAGCCGGGCCCGCTCGTCAGTTTCCACCTGCCCTTGACAGCCCACGCGGATCGAGAGCCGATTCGCCGAAGCATTGCTACGGAGAGTGTGAACATGCAGACGCCCAACCGCCGGAAATACCCCAGTGTCGTCGTCACCTCCCTGGCGGCGACCACCTCGATCGCGGGAGACGTCGACTCGACGTGGAAGGGTCTACTCAACGGCGAGAGCGGGATCGACGTCCTCGAGGACAGCTTCCTCGACGACTTCGGCCTCCCCGTCCGGATCGGCGGGCACCTCAAGGTGTCGCCCACCGACCAGTTGTCCAAGGCGGAGGCCAGGCGCCTGTCCTACGTCGAGCAGATGGCCGTGGTGCTGGGCCGCGAGGTCTGGGCCAACGCCGGATCCCCGCAGGTGGACAAGGATCGCCTCGCCGTTTCCATCGGCACCGGTCTCGGCGGTGCGGAGATGCTCATCACCACCCGCGACAAGCTGATCAACGGCGGCTACCGGAAGGTGTTGCCGCACACTGTGCAAGCCGTCATGCCGAACGGCGCGGCCGCCTGCGTGGGTGTCGAATTGGGTGCGAGGGCCGGTGTGTCGACGCCCGTTTCGGCGTGTTCATCCGGTTCCGAGGCGATCGCGAACGCCTGGCGCACGGTCGTCATGGGCGATGCCGACATGGTGGTCACCGGCGGCGTGGAAGGTTCCATCCAGGCGCTGCCCATCGCGGGCTTCTCCATGATGCGCGCCATGAGCACCCGCAACCATGACCCCAAGGGCGCCTCCCGCCCCTTCGACATGGAACGCGACGGGTTCGTCTTCGGTGAGGCCGGGGCGCTCATGGTGATCGAGACCGAGGACCACGCCAAGGCGCGCGGGGCCACCATCCACGCCCGCATCATGGGCGCGGGCATCACCTCCGACGGGTTCCACCTGGTCGCCCCCGATCCCGAGGGCACCGGCGCGGCCCGCGCCATGAGCCGCGCCATGGAGTTCGCGGGGCTGGCCAAATCCGATGTCACGCATATCAATGCGCACGCCACCGCCACCCCGATCGGGGATACCGCGGAGGCCAACGCGATTCGGCAAGCGGTCGGCAATCATGCCGCGGTGTACGCGCCCAAGTCCGCGCTCGGACATTCCATCGGCGCGGTCGGTGCGCTGGAGTCGGTCATCACCGTGCTCAGCGTGCGGGACGGAATCATTCCTCCCACACTGAATCTGGAGAACCAGGACCCGGAGATCGACCTCGACGTGGTGAAGGGCCAGACCCGGTCGGGACGCTACGAGTACGCGCTCAACAACTCGTTCGGCTTCGGCGGGCACAACGTCGCCATCGCTTTCGGCAGGTACTGACCCTCTGCTAGAGTCCCGAAGCCCCCAGCTACATTCGGGCTTTCGTGTCGATCTTTGTTCGGTGTCACTGCGCGGTTCTGACGGACCGCGAGCTGAAAAAGGATAGGGAATGATCGGCGAGACCTTCGATGACTATCTGGACGAGCACGGCCACATCAAGATCCCTGACAACCAGACCATGGTCGACCTGGTCGACAAGCATGCCGCGGCCAACGGGGACGAGCTCGCCTACCGCTATATCGACTATTCACGCGAACGCGACGGGGAGTACCACGACATCACGTGGAACCGCTTCGGCGTCCGGCTGCGCGCGGTAGCAGCCCGGCTGCAGCAGGTCACGCAGCCGGGGGACCGCGTCGCCATCCTGGCGCCCCAGGGCCTGGACTACATCGTGGCCATGTACGCCTCGGTGTACGCGGGCAATATCGCGGTGCCGCTGTTCGATCCGGACGAGCAGGGCCACACCGACCGGCTCTACGCGGTGCTCGAGGACTGCAAGCCCACGGCCATCCTGACCGTCGGCTCGGCCGCCGCCGGGGTGCGCGAGATCTTCAAACACCTGCCCGCGCCGCAGCGTCCGCGCATCATCGCGGTCGAGGCCATCCCGGACGGGGTGGGGGAGAGCTGGGTGCGCCCGCACCTGCAGATGGACGACGTCGCCTACCTGCAGTACACCTCCGGATCGACCCGCATCCCCGCCGGTGTCGAGATCACCCACCGGGCGGTCGGCACCAACCTGCTGCAGATGATCGACGCCATCGGCATCACCGAGAAGGCGCGCGGCGTCACCTGGCTGCCGCTGTTCCACGACATGGGGCTGCTGACGGTCATCCTGCCCACCCTGGGCGGCAAGTACATCACCATCATGTCGCCCAGCGCCTTCGTGCGCCGGCCGTACCGCTGGATCAAGGAACTGGCCGCCCAGGAGGACGGCGCCGAGATCTTCGCCGCCGCACCCAATTTCGCCTTCGAACACGCGGCAGCGCGCGGATTGCCCAAGCCCGGTGAGGAATTGGACCTGTCCAATGTCATCGGCCTGATCAATGGCAGCGAGCCGGTGTCGGTGACCTCCATGCGGAAGTTCAACGACGCCTTCGCCCCCTACGGCCTGCCCAAGACCGCCATCAAGCCCTGCTATGGCATGGCCGAAGCCACCCTGTTCGTCTCCGCCACCAAACGCGAGGACGAGGCCCGCACGGTCTGGGTGGACCGCACCAAGCTCAATGCCGGGCGCATGGTGGAGGTCGACGAGCACGCGGACAACGCTGTGTCCCAGGTGTCCTGCGGGTACGTGGCGCTATCGCAGTGGGCGACCATCGTGGATCCGGAGACCGGCGTGGAGAAGCCCGACGGCGAGGTCGGCGAGATCTGGCTGCACGGCGCCAACATCGGCCGTGGCTACTGGGGCCGTCCCCAGGAGAGCGAGGCCACCTTCCACAACCGGATCGTCGCCCGCCAGCCCCAGAGCCACGCCGAAGGCACCGAGCCGGAGGCGAACTGGATGCGCACCGGCGACTTCGGCGCGTACTACGACGGCGAGCTGTTCATCACCGGCCGGGTCAAGGACCTGGTCATCGTGGACGGGCGCAATCACTACCCGCAGGATCTGGAGTACTCCGCCCAGGAGTCCAGCACCGCGCTACGGCCCGGTTTCGTGGCCGCCTTCTCGGTCGCGGGCGACCAGCTGCCCGGCGAGGTGGTCACGGTCAACGGTTCGGGTCCGGCCACCGGCGCCGAGCAACTGGTGATCGTGGCCGAACGCGGAACCGGCGCGGCCAAACTCGATCCGGAGCCGATCACCGAGACCGTGCGGGCGGCCATCGCCAAGCGGCACGGCGTGACCGTCCGAGACCTGCTGCTGGTGCCCGCGGGGTCCATTCCCCGCACCTCCAGCGGCAAGATCGCGCGCCGGGCGTGCAAGGCGGCCTATCTGGAGGGCACCCTCCGGGGCGGCCATCGCCAGCAGGCCTTCCCCGATCACGTCGACTGATTCCGGCGCGCGTCGCCGAGGGGCACACCGGTGGTGG